>JAPKCP010000438.1 GCA_028822885.1 Yoonia sp.
TTGAAAAAGCACACTTTGTTTTGACATCACGTCCAATTTCACCGGATGAAAAAGCCGCAAAATCGCTTGATGATGTACACATCGGTATACTGCGAGAATTGACGCCGCAGTTGCAAAATGCTACTTGGAGCCGTGACGCCTTGGAGGGTGTCGTTTCTTCAGTAGCTGAGGCTAATGAGACGAAACTTGGCAAGTTGGCCGGACCGCTACGCGCGGTGCTTGCTGGGCGCGCTGTTTCTCCGAGTGTGTTTGATATGATGCTTGTTCTTGGCAAGGATGAAACGCTGGCGCGCCTAAATGATGCGATAGCCTGAAACCTTTTCGTTACGTTTTATCGTTAACGGGTTTGAGAACAACGCGACCACGCCGCGCGTGCCAGAACGGTGCTGCGCTCCAGAAGGGATTAGACATGACAGACTCTACGAAGACTGCGACGCTCACTATAGACGGGCAAAGCTATGAACTGCCGATCCATTCCCCAACTGCTGGCCCTGATGTCATCGACATTCGTAAGTTGTATGCGCAGGCAGGTGTTTTTACTTACGATCCCGGTTTTACGTCAACCGCGGCCTGCGACAGCACGATCACATTTATTGACGGCGACAAAGGTGAGCTACTGCACCGTGGCTACCCCATTGGCCAGCTAGCAAGCGAGTCGCACTACCTCGAAGTCTGCTACATCTTGCTTTATGGTGAACTGCCTGACGCAGTCACACTGGAAAAGTTCGAAAAACTGGTCACCAATCACACGATGATCCACGAGCAGATGCATAACTTCTTCCGTGGCTTCCGCCGCGACGCGCATCCAATGGCGACAATGGTCGGTGTTGTTGGTGCAATGTCTGCGTTCTACCACGACAGCACTGACATCAACGATGAGCATCAGCGCGAAGTTGCGTCGATCCGGTTGGTTGCCAAGATGCCAACGATTGCTGCGATGGCCTATAAATACTCTGTTGGTCAGCCCTTCGTGTATCCGCGCAACGACCTCGATTACGCGTCCAACTTCTTACACATGTGTTTCTCAGTCCCGGCTGAAGAATATGTGCCTGACCCTATTTTGGCAAAGGCAATGGATCGCATCTTTACGCTGCATGCCGATCACGAACAGAACGCTTCTACGTCGACTGTGCGTTTAGCGTCATCATCCGGTGCAAATCCATTTGCGTGTATCGCTGCTGGTATCGCCTGCCTTTGGGGTCCTGCCCACGGTGGCGCGAACCAAGCCTGCCTTGAAATGCTCAAGGAAATTGGAACAGTCGATCGCATTCCTGAATTTATTGCCCGCGCGAAGGATAAGAACGACAGCTACCGCCTGATGGGCTTTGGCCATCGTGTTTATAAGAACTTCGATCCACGTGCGACTGTGATGAAGGAAAGCGCTGACGAAGTGCTGGAACTGATGGGTGTTGAAAATAACCCGATCTTGCAGGTCGCAATGGAGCTGGAAAAGCAGGCCCTTGCTGATCCGTATTTCGCTGAGAAAAAGCTATTCCCGAACGTCGATTTTTACTCTGGCATTATCCTAGAGGCGATGGGTTTCCCGACATCAATGTTCACGCCAATTTTTGCAATGGCACGGACCGTTGGCTGGATTTCACAGTGGAAAGAGCAGCTTAATGATCCACAACTGAAAATTGGCCGTCCGCGCCAGTTATATCAGGGTGAGAC
>JAPKCP010000163.1 GCA_028822885.1 Yoonia sp.
TTGGGTTTGGCCCCCGACCGTATTTACGATGACTTCAAAGCAATGGCGATCCGTGAGGCCCGCCTGAAAGATGGGATCGAGGCGGTTGCGATTGTGACTCCCAATCACATGCATTTTGCCCCAACGCGCGAGTTTCTCAAACGTGGTATCCACGTCATCTGTGATAAGCCGCTCACGTCTACAATGTCGGACGCCAAGAAGCTGGCGAAGGCTGTGGACGAGAGTGATGCGTTGTTTGTGTTGACCCACAACTACACTGGTTACCCGCTTATGCGGCAAGCTAAGGCGATGATTGAAAACGGTGATCTGGGCAAACTGCGCGTGGTGCAGGTGGAATATGCCCAAGGTTGGCTGACCAATCGTGAAGAGTTCAAACAGGCCGAATGGCGGGTTGATCCGGCGCGGTCTGGGGCTGGTGGCTCAACCGGTGATATTGGTACGCATGCGTTTAACTTGGCAGAGTTCGTGACGGGGCAATCGGTTGAAACGCTTGCCGCTGATCTGACGTCTTTTGTGCCGGGTCGGCCTTTGGACGACAACGCCCATGTGATGCTACGCTTTGATGGCGGTGCGAAGGGCATGTTGTGGTGTTCGCAAGTGGCCCCCGGCAATGAGAACGGGTTGCGGTTGCGGATTTACGGCGAAAAGGGTGGTTTGGAATGGTCCCAGATGAACCCAAATCAGTTGTGGTTCACGCGCCATGGTGAGCCAAAGCAATTACTGACCACAAACGGGGCAGGGGCGTTGGGGGCTAACACCCGGATGTCACGTATCCCGGCTGGCCACCCTGAGGGATATCTTGAGGGCTTCGCCAATATCTATAGCGAGGCTGCAAGCGCGATTGAAGCGCACCGCGACGGTACGGCTTTGGACCCTGCTGTCACGTATCCGGGCATCAAAGAAGGAATTGCAGGCATGCAATTTATTGATGCCTGCGTCCGCTCATCCAAGCGCGATGGTGCGTGGATCAAGCTAGCGGGCCAGTGATTTTGCGATGTCTTCGGCCAGTTCCAAGATCACTTGGGACTGGGCGCGGGCCACGCCGTTCACGCCTTCACCGATCAGCGGTGTCCTAAAGGTAAAGTTGCGCACGCGGTTTGGATAGTCGATCCCATCGCCACCGATAAAATACTGGCCGCGCAGGGTGAAGGTGCCATCATTGCCCGCCAGCATTTCTTGGACACGGACTTCAACGGCGACATCTGGAATGCCAGAAAATGGCCATGGGTCTGGCCCAGTTGTCGCGGACAGAATATCGTTCAGGTGACGTGTGATGGTGAGCGTTGTTGCCCTCTCTGGTTCGTCTGCCCAAAGAATATCGCCGTCAGTGGTAATTAGGCCTTCAGGGCTTTCGATTGAGACTTCTTCCGCTGCTGCATAGCTTGGCAGCGAGACTGTGCGCACAATCACAGACTCCACGTTCGCCCTGAATTCGAGAGTGGAGTTAAGCGGTATCATCTCAACCCGGTTTGTCGGGCCAGAGCAGGCGACCAATGCGGTCAGGACGGCAGTCATCAGAATGGGTTTGATCATGTTATCGCCCTGTCAAAAGTGAACTTGGATTGCGTTGAATGGCGCGGGCCAGTGATGTGACAGCGTCAGCTGCTTCTTGGATATCGCGCAACGTGGCGGCTGTGTCGCTCGAGAAGCGTGATTGCTCACCGTAGGCCCCAACGACAGCGTTGATCGTGTTGACGAGCTTGGCTGTTTCATTGGACAGGCCGGGCAAGCCACGTGCGGCAGCGTCGATCGATTTTGCGGCGTCTGCGGCTGCAGCAAGGGCTGTATTCACGTTCTCCAGCGCGCCGCCTTCGCGGACGGTCGTAAGAAAGACATTCACTTCATCCAAGGCCCCGGTCAATGCAGAAGGGAGTGCGTTCACACCGTCGCTGAGCAAGATCGTATCGATGGCACCAAGCGTTTGTGTGGCTTGTGTGATCAGGCCTTCGATCTCAACACTGTTCGCTTTCACGGCCAGCGCCTCTATTTCCGCAGTGATCCGCGGTAGGTTGGCCGTCGCTGTTTCAAGTTGGGTGACAAGTGATGTTGCACGTTGCACGAGCTCTGGCAGACTTTCCATGCTGGTGGCCACGACACGCGCCGCCGCGCTGGTATCGGCAAGGGCTGAGGTTAGATTTGCAACGGCACCCCCATCGCGTACATCTGTGACAAGGCCGCGGACTTCATCAAGGGCGGCAGTGACTGCCGCGGGGATCGCTGTTGTTGTTTCATCCACAAGGATCGCATCAATGTTGGCAAGGGTTTGCTTGGTTTGTGCCAAAAGCGCCTCAACTTCAAGCGCGTTGGCTTTGGCGGCCAAGGCTTCGATTTCGGCGATGATCGCAGGCAATGCTTCTGACGCAGTGCCGATTGTCGCCACGGTATCGTTCGCAGTTTGAAGTGTTTCGGACAGGGTTCCAATCAGATTCGCCTCAGTTGCCGCAGCCACAATTGTCGCGACTTCGGCTACGACGTCTTGGATGCCTTCAAGCGAAGTTTGCAGCGTTTCTGGCGCATCTTGGATGCCGTCAGAGGCGATGACTGTGCTGATGCTGGCAAGGATATTGCGTATTTCTTGGGGGGCTGCGCGCAGATCACCGTCTGTCGCAAGAACTTCAATGCTGGCCATCAGATCGACAGCACCCTGCATCAGTTCTTCAATGGGTAGGTCGTTAATCCGGGCCAACACACCGTCGGCGGTTGCTGCGACGTCAGTGACTTCGGAAAACGTTGTCGGGATAATCGGAAAAGGATCACGTATCGGGTCAAGGAACGCAATGTCTGCGTCTTCAACATCAATCAATTCGATTTCCAAATTACCAGTCAGTATGTTGCCTGTCACCAGCCGCGCCCGCATGCCTTGGGCGACAAAGCCGGCGAGAATGACCATGGCGTCTTCGTCTGATGTTTCGTCTGAAATCCCAAGGCGGGTTGGCGACAGCTCTAACGTGGTGCGCAGGAGGACGCGCTTGACGCCATCGATTTCGATGACGGTGGCGTTTATTGCGCTGACTTCGCCGACGTTTACGCCTTGGTATTTGACGGCTGATCCTTGGCGCAGGCCATTGATTGTTTCATCAAACAGTATGCCAACCGTCAGAACGCGCCGGTCAGGCTTTTCAAACAAGCTTTCGCGCGCTTCCGCCTCATTATCGAATAGATCGAACAGGTCAGGACCGCGCGATTCGCCCAAAGGTGCGCCGCCGGACACAACCGTGTCAAAGGCGATGCCGCCCTCGATTAAGGACGCAATGCTGCTGACGTTCAGCGCAAGGCCACTTGGTCCCACTGAAACTGAAAAGCCTGATGTGTCCCAGAACCGGGTGTTGGTGGTTACAAGGTCGGCAAAGTCACCTTCAATAAAGGCTGACACGACGACGCCATTGCCCTCTGGGTCTAGCATAGGTTCATCAAGAAAACCCACGCGCAGGCCTTTGTGGATAATTGGCGCGCCTTTGGCCAGTGATGCGCCACTTTGCGCGCGCAGGATAATTTCCGCGCCCACTTGGGTGCCCGACACGAGTGGTGGGGTCTCTAGACCGTTGAATTCTGATTGCGCAACGTCTGCGTCTGTGTCCCAGCTACCTTCTATGTAAGCCCCTGAAAGAACTGTATCTAGGCCGGTAATACCACGCAAGCTGACGTCTGGGCGCACGACCCAGAATATCGCATCGTCGTCCAAATACGGTGCAATTTCTTTGTCCACGCGCACGTGGACATTGACGACTTCAAGGCCATCAGAAAACGCAACCTTTTCGACATTTCCCACGTTGATATCGCGATATTTCAGATAGGTTTCGTTAGAGATACCTGATCCGTTTTCAAATGCGATTTCAATAAGTACACCACGATCTTGGTAGGATGTCCAAGCCACGCTTAGAATGACGCTAAGTGCGATAAGTGGCACAAGCCAGATCAAACTGATCCGGCGGCGTTGGCCCGGTTTGGTCTCGCGCACGTCAAGCGGCGCAGGTGATGGTGTAGAGGTCATATAGCGGCTGCCCTATCGGCGTCCCAGATGAGACGTGGATCAAAGCTTTGGGCTGAAAGCATGGTGAAGACAACCGACAAAGCAAAACTAATCGCGGCGATGCCGGGATTGATGGAAGCAACACTATCCAGTTGTACTAAGGATGAAAGGATAGCGACAACAAAGACGTCGATCATCGACCAGCGACCAATAAATTCAACTGCATCGAACAGTTTATGGCGCTGGTGCATGTTGAGAGTAGAGTGGCGCTGGACACTGAGAGCGAGGTAGGTGATGGCAAGAAACTTACCAACAGGAATGATGATTGAGGCCACAAAGACGATCACCGCGATGCCATAAGACTGATAATGCACCAGTTCGACAACACCGCCCATGATCGTGCTTTCGGATTTTTCGACTAAGGTATTGGTCAAAAGCATCGGATACACGTTGGCTGGAATGTACAATATGATGCCTGCAATCAACCAAGCCCAGACTTTTTGCATACTGTTTGGCGCGCGACTGTGTAGCGTCGCATGGCACCGTGGACAGCCGCTGACATGACTATCTTGTACCTGCCCGCAACGGGTGCAAGCAACCAATCCGGCCTCACGGGCGGTAATTACGCCTGCGATGTGTCCAGTGCCCGCCATATTGAATACCTACAAATGAGAGTGTCCTGAAAAGCAGTCAAAACAACAAGAACAGTAAAGGCCCAAAAAGCGGGGCCAAATGTGATCGTGGCGATGCCTGCAACCTTCACAAGGGCAACAGCGACGCCAACAATAAAGATTTCTGCCATCGACCATGGGCGCAGTTCTTCAGCAAGACCAAAGGCCAACTGCGCACCGCGCGTTGATGGTATCCCCGTCGCAAGCGGCAACACAGCATAAATAATCGCGGCAAGCCTGAGCAAGGGCAGCAAAATAATGAACCCAGCCACTGCGACGGCAAGGGGCAGCGAGAACGTGTCTGAGAACGCCATCACTGCGCCTAAAACAGAAGTGCTATTGGTCTTGCCCGCAACGGATAGGTCAAGGAAAGGAAAACTGACGGCAGCGACCATCAACACAAACGATGTGATCGCCAAGGCCAACACGCTGACAATCGCAGTCCCGCGTTGCGTCTTTAACACCACACCGCAACGCACGCAAAATGCCTGCGAGCCTTCAGTTAGGACCGCATTTGTATGCAACGTGTCGCAGTGTGGACAGGCAATAAGATCTTCGAGCGGCGGCACGGTTGGCAGTCCTTTGAGGGCGTCTAGTACACTTTATAAGGTGCCTGCGCCTTGGTTGCTATGTCCAATCATACGTAAATATCGCAGGGCATCGCCTTTTCGATGATCCGTTTTGCGTTTGGAATATCGTTACTTTCAGCACGCCGCGTTGCCGCCGCCCGCGATAGGCTCTGATCAAGCCATCGCTGAATGAGGCGACCGCGCAATTCTTCCAAGGGGACATCAATTCGGACAGTCAGGTCCCAAATTCCAGTTATGTCGTTCCATGGGTCTTCATCAAACATCAGGTAATTCCCCTCAGCGATGATCACGGGCAAGTCGGCCGGAATATGAACAGACCCCGCGATTGCAATATCACGAGGGCGATCAAAGCTTGGTGCGATCACATCCTGCTTGGCATGTAATCGTTTGATCATAATCAAAAAACCTTCTCCATCGAAGGTTTCAGGCGCCCCTTTCTTGGGCCGTAGGCCGCGTCGATCAAGAATCGCATTGTCGAGATGAAATCCGTCCATCGGCACAACAAGTGTGGGGCATTTTTGCGCGTTCAGCCTGCGGGCGACTTCATCCGCAAGTGTGGACTTTCCACTTCCCGGTGCGCCTGCAATCGCGATCATGCAGCGATCTTGCGTCTGTCGGAGCGTATGAATTTTGTCAGACAAAAGGCTGACTTGGTCGGATATATTTTTCATGCAGATGCCTGTTTTTTTTTAGTTTAGTGTGGTCATGCGTGAACGAAAACACTTAGTTTGAAAACGTTGGATTTTTAGGTCGACGTCCAAGGGGGAATAGCAGAGTTTGCGTCGACTTTGGATCAGTACACCCTGAAAACCATCAGTTATTCAGGACTGCAGATTTAAAATCATCTCGAGTGGAAAAACGCCACGCATTGCCCTAAATAAAAAGAGAGAAATTGGAGACTGACTTGCAAAAACTGCTCAATATCTGGCGAATGATTTATGGCGTTTGGACCGAAGCGGGAAAACGTCATATTGGCCTTATCGCTGCTGGCGTTGCTTTTTTTGGAATGTTTGGCTTGTTTCCGGGTATTGCGGCTGTCATCGCCGTCTTTGGATTGGTTGCTGACCCAGTTGTCGTGTCAGATCAGCTCGAACTGATGCGTGAAGTCATTCCAGAAGGTGCATATGGAATCTTTGAGGCGCAAATCCAGAGCTTGCTAAATGCTCGGTCTGACACGTTGGGCTGGGCGACCTTTGTGTCGATAATGTTAGCCCTTTGGTCGTCGCGCGCCGCTGTAGGTGCGTTGATCAGCGGTATAAATGCTATTGAAATGGCACCGCAGCGGGGCGGTATACGTCAGATGTTTGTGGCGCTTTTGCTCACTGCTTCGCTTGTTTTATTGGCCACAGTCGCCCTGATGACCGTTGTTGTGGTGCCGGTGATCCTCGCTTTTGTACCTCTGCAATTTTATACGGTTTGGATACTCGAAGGTTTGCGGTGGCTCATTGCGCTTGCGGTTTTGTTCTTAGGTCTCAGCATATTATACCGTTTTGGGCCCAACATGAAGCCGGATCGCAGGCCTTGGATCACCTTGGGAGCGGCGATTGTTGTCGTTGTCTGGATTGTCGCATCAGCGGGGCTGTCATATTATTTGACCAACTTCGCGAGCTACAACGAGGTCTATGGGTCGATCGGTGCCGTGATTGGTTTGCTCCTTTGGCTCTACATCACAGCCTACTTGATTCTGTGGGGTGCGGTCATCAATGCGAAACTCTACTACATCGATACCCCAATAAACGAAGGCTCTGGGCCGCCAGAAAAGCTTCTTTCCTGACTTTATTTAGTAGTGGCAAACATGCCTCACGTTGCGCGAATCGGGCGAAAGTATGTCATTTTCCCCCTAGATTTGGCGAATCTTCGCCGCTAACGTCGGCCTTAATCATAATAAGCGCGTCCCGTTTGATGGCCGTGCACTGAGGCGGAGTAGAGTAATATGTCAGCGATTGATTTCGTTGTCCGCGGTGACGCGGGCGTTTCACAGCGTGGGTCCCTTGGTGGGGCTGACGGTACTTCCATGGTTGTGGGTGCGGGTCAAGATGTCTCGCTGAACCTAACGCGTGGAGATATTCTTTCATACGTGCGTCAGGGCCAGGCATTGGAGGTCACATTGGTCGACGGCAGCGTCATGACGATCCAAGGCTTCTTTTCACCCAATGGCGAAGCGGTTGCGGATTTGTTCATCTCAGCCAACGGGACGCTCGCGCAAGCAGAGCTGGTCGCAGGCGAGGGCAACTTGTTGTTCGCGCAGTACGTTGATGCAGACAGCTTCGGCAAGTGGAGCCCAGACGACGATCTTTACTTCGTGCGCGGATCAGATGTGCAGTTAGCTGGTGTTGTTCCAGCTGATGACGCTTCAGCGGGCATGCTTGGTAGCGCGCTTCTTGGAGGTATCGCAGGTATTCCCGCACTCGGTGCAGG
>JAPKCP010000164.1 GCA_028822885.1 Yoonia sp.
TCACCATTGAACCGCAAATACTAGACAGGCATCAAAGCCCAGTAATCAAGATCAAGCAGAACGTCTGGCAAATATTTTCCATCCTCACCCTTCAACGCGCCCGCAGCACCTTTTGTAGCAACCAAACGCAGGCGGATCGCACCCACGCCGGGCACGCTGGTTTCTGCAACATCCAGCACTTCAGACCACGCCCTTACTGTATCGCCAGCGAAGCAAGGGTTCGCGTGCGCCCCCCCGTTCAAGGCGACAATCATTTGCGCGTTGGCAAGCCCATTAAACGACAGTGCCCGCGCGAGTGAAATCACATGTCCACCATACATCAATCGCTTTCCGTCAGGCCGGTTGGTCGCGTCAAAATGCACCTTCGCCGTATTTTGCCACAGGCGGGTGGCGATCATATGTTCAGCCTCTTCGATGGTCACGCCATCTACGTGGTCAATGATTTCTCCGACTGCGTAATCGCCTAAGCGATGCGGTTCACCAGCCAGCGCGAAATCATACTCCGTAAAATTGAGACCTGTCGGGATCACAAGATCAGCTGGGTCAACAACCTTTGAAAGTTCCGGAATCACAGTCAGCGGGGCAGCACCGTCGCCACGTTTACGCACCATCACCCAACGCACATAGGACAGCACAGCAATGCCATTCTGATTGCGCCCTTCGGTGCGGACCCAAACAACGCCAGATTTCCCGTTAGAGTTCTGCTTGACCCCGATAACCTCAGACGTCGCAGTCAGTGTGTCGCCTTCCCACACAGGGGCAAGCCACCGCCCTTCTGCGTATCCAAGGTTAGCAATCGCATTTAAAGACACATCGGGGACAGTCTTTCCAAACACTGTATGGAAAGCGATCAGATCATCCATTGGGGCAGCCGTCAGGCCACAATTCTGCGCAAAGGCGTCCGACGAATACAAAGCCGTTCGCGCTGGATAAAGCGCGTGGTACAGCGCCCGTTCCCCACCAGAAATCGTCCGCGGGACAGCATGTGTGATCACATCACCAACGGCATAATCCTCAAAGAATCGGCCCGCATTTGTCTTTGTCATTGCTGACCCAATTTCATATCCGATGAATATGGCGCGTCGACGTCCTTCGTTACGGCCTGACCACAGCGCATCACGCCATTCGCGTGATCAAAGGCATAGGTCGGGTCACCATAAAGAACCCAGCCTTTGGACAAGGCAAGGGTAACTTTGTGGCAGAACTCAGAACTGTCGTCCTCAGTCAGCAAACGGTAAAGCATCATATTTTATCCAAACGGGTTGTAGCCAAGCAAAGCATGAACGGCGCTGACAATGATAACGACCACGATCGTCGCAACGACAGCTATGATCTCTTTCTTGATTGGGACTGCTTGATAGGGACCGCGTGGGCCTTCTGCACGGCTAATCACGACAATTTCAGCCATCGCCCAAGCAGCCATACCACCAAACAAGAGGAATGACGGCGTGTCACCATTCACCAGAATGTGGGCACCAGCCCAAACCAAAACTGCGGTTAATTGGGGATGGCGGATAGTTTTTGTCACTTTGGTTTTCGCGCCAGACGCTGCAAAAAGGTAGAATGCAAAAACCATCAGCAGGTTATTAATGCCGGTCAGCGCGGAACTGGGGCCCCAAAAGACGGCTCCTTCGGACACCCGGTAGCCAATGACCATCAAAACGATAGCTAAGACAGAGCCAACAGTAACAATGCCCTTTCCCTTGTCACCCATCTTTGCCCGCTCTTTTGGGGCAATGCGTTTCCAGAAATGAACACCTGACCAAAGGATCAGGCCTGCGAGAATATAAATCATGTGGTCTCCAACGTGGCGATTGCTGCGGCTTTTGCCAACGTCGCCCGTGCGGTCACAACATGCAAGTTCTCAACGATTTTCCCGTCGACAACGGCAACGCCCTGCCCTTCGGCCTCTGCAGCTTCAAAGGCAGCGATTTGGTGCATCGCCAAGGCAATTTCATCACTGGACGGACCAAAGACCGCGTTACAAATCGCGATCTGGGCCGGATGGATGAGTGTTTTTCCATCAAAGCCCATGTCCCGACCTTCTGCACATTCGGCTGTTAGACCTTCATCATCTTTGAACGCATTATAAACGCCGTCCAATGCCACGATTCCGTGCGCCCGAGCCGCAAGCAAGCAATGTTGCAACGCCATCATCAAAGCCGGTCGTGTACGGGTTCCCAAATCTTTGGCAAGGTCGTTCGTCCCCATCACAAAACCGGCAAGTCGCGGGTGTGCAGCTATGCTGGCAGCGTTCAGGATACCTGTAGGGGTCTCCATCATCGCCCAAATCGGTTTGTCCGGAATAAGAGCCGCAAGCGCGTCTAGGTCCGCCGGGCTGTTCACCTTAGGCAAAAGAACCGCATCGCAATCCATCTGCACCACAGCCGCAGCGTCATCCGCGCCCCACACAGTATCAAGCCCGTTTATTCGCACAATTTTTTGACGGGCACCGTAACCACCCGAAGCCATTGCGGTTGCCAATGTGAGTCGCGCTTCAGCTTTTGCATCCGGTGTGACAGCATCCTCAAGGTCGAACAAAATGATATCGACAGGTAGGCCTCGGGCCTTGTCCAATGCGCGATCCTTAGAGCCGGGAATGTACAATGCTGAACGTGCTGGGCGGATATTCATCGAATCTTCCTTCGTAACAATGTTGCGCAAACATGATCTAAATTCTTACAATAATTCAACCCGAAATGCGCCGCAGCGCAGCAAATGCCGGTGCACGCCTCGTCGTCACGGACAGCTAACCAATTAGGGTCATAGTCATTGCAAAACTTCACCACTGCCGGGCGATAATTTGAGTCGCCCTCCCTATGCAAAAAAGGTGAACACCATGAAACGTCATTTTTACTTGCTGTCATTTGGCATCAGCGCCATAATCCTTGCCGGAACGCACGCTCAATCAGCACCCACATGCGCCGATCATGCCGCTGTCGTCGCACGTCTGGAAAGCCAATATGGCGAAGGTCGCCAAGCGATGGGCCTTGGCGCAAACAACACTTTAGTAGAGGTTTATGCGTCCAGCGAAACGGGCAGCTGGACCATCACAGTCACGCAACCGGGTGGGCCAACCTGTCTTGTCGCGGCGGGTGGCGCGTTCCACCTTGAAACACCATCAGAGCCAGTTGGCGAAGGGAACGACACCTAAATAAGTGTGAAACCAGCCCAAATCAGCCTCGTCGACAAAATGAGCAATGCCCAGATAATGATCTGGAAGAACAGCTTTTCAGGCATCACTTTGACCAGTTTAACACCGACAAAGACACCAAGTACTGCAGGGATCATCAACCCAAATGCAATCTTCAAGTTCCCCGTCGACAGCTGCCCTAGGGCGTAATACGGGATCAACTTTACTAAGTTTATATAGGCAAAGGCGATGGTAACAGTGCCCGCAAATGTGATTTTGTCCATGCCAAGCGGCAAGGTATAAACCTGATATGGCGTCGACCCTGAATGGCTGACAAAGCTGGTGAAGCCCGACACCGTTCCCCAGAACAAGCCCGGTAAAACCCGCGCCTTGACGGGTTCGGCCTTAACGGGGTTACCTAAAATCATCGTCAAAGCGAATGACGCCCCAATCAGGCCGATCAAAAGCGTCACAATTCCCTCGGACACATAAGCAGAGGTGGCCCACCCGATGAAGACGCCAATTGGCAAAGCAACAATCATAATTTTCAGCACCCGCGCGTTGAACGTGCGACGGTAAGCATACAAGCCAAACATATCGGCAACGATAAAAACCGGAAGAAGCAAGCCGGCCGCTAGAATCGGGGACATGACCAACGACATCAATGGGACAGCCAAAGCGGTAATCACCGGCACGCCCCCTTTTCCCATACCCATGCAAAATGCGGCCAAAGTCGCCATGAACCAAAATGTTAACCCGTCCATGGGACACCTCTGTGAAATTGCTGCACCGCCGCACACTTGCACCACGCCACGCAAAAGACTAGTCGTCTTGGCAAATCCAAACCTTCAGAGGACACCTCTCTCATGGCTAGACCTAAAATTGCTCTTATCGGCGCCGGACAAATCGGCGGCACCCTTGCACACCTTGCTGCGGTCAAAGAATTGGGCGACGTCGTCCTTTTCGACATCGCCGAAGGCGCGCCACAGGGCAAAGCGCTCGACATTTCTGAATCTGGTCCAGCGGGCAAGTTTGACGGCTCTTTCAAGGGCTCGAACGACTACGCCGACATTGCAGGCGCAGACGTTTGCATCGTGACAGCCGGTGTCGCGCGCAAGCCGGGCATGTCCCGTGATGATTTGCTGGGCATCAACCTCAAGGTCATGAAATCTGTCGGCGAAGGCATCGCTGCGCACGCACCGAACGCCTTTGTAATTTGTATCACTAACCCGCTTGATGCGATGGTTTGGGCGCTGCGTGAATTTTCTGGCCTCCCAACGCATATGGTTTGCGGCATGGCCGGCGTTCTTGATTCCGCGCGTTTCCGGCACTTTTTGGCGGAAGAATTCAACGTCTCCATGCGCGATGTAACTGCGTTTGTTCTTGGCGGCCATGGCGACACAATGGTTCCATTGACGCGTTACTCGACAGTCGCGGGTATTCCATTGCCTGACCTGATCGACATGGGTTGGACGACACAAGATAAGCTAGACGCGATTGTTCAGCGGACACGCGATGGCGGCGCAGAAATCGTAGGGCTGTTAAAAACGGGGTCCGCATTCTACGCACCAGCGACAGCCGGGATTGAAATGGCTGAAGCCTTTTTGAAAGACCAAAAGCGCCTTCTTCCATGCGCGGCCCATGTTGATGGCGCTTATGGTTTGAACGGTTTCTACGTTGGGGTACCAACAGTGATCGGCGCTGGTGGTATTGAGCGTGTCGTCGAGATCAAGATGAACAAAGGCGAACAGGCAATGTTCGACAAATCAGTTGAGGCCGTCAAAGGTCTAGTTGCTGCTTGTAAGGGCATCGACGACTCGCTGACTTGAGCTATTTTTGATGCAGATTACAAAAGGCGCCCATTTTGGGCGCCTTTTTTTGTGGACTATAATCAAAAATCGAATCGCCCCATCAGCTCACCACAGCTTTTTGTGATCACACGCCAAAACAGTGTGATCACAAATGTCGGATTTTTCATCAAATCACGGTTTTGGCAGTTTTTTATTAGACATTGATGTGTTTCAGTCTGCTCAAACTCACCCAACCGAGGGACAGACATGAACATCCACGAATATCAGGCCAAAGCGCTTCTCAAATCTTTTGGCGCACCCGTCAGCGATGGCCGCCCGGTTATGAAAGCCGAAGATGCGAAAACAGCCGCTGGCGAATTGGATGGCCCACTGTGGGTTGTGAAAGCGCAAATTCACGCCGGTGGCCGCGGCAAGGGGTCTTTCAAAGAGGCCGACGCTGGCGACCAAGGCGGTGTACGTCTATGCAAGTCCGTTGAAGAAGCGTCTCAAGAAGCCAAAAAAATGCTTGGCCGGACACTGGTTACGCACCAGACTGGCCCAGCTGGCAAACAAGTTAACCGCATCTACATCGAAGACGGCGCAGGTATTGAGACAGAAATGTATCTCGCCCTTGTCGTGGACCGCCAAACATCCCGAATTGGATTTGTCGTCTCGACCGAAGGCGGCATGGATATCGAAGAAGTCGCAGCCAGCACGCCAGAGAAAATCCTGAATTTCACAGTTGATCCAGCGACCGGCTATCAAGCTTTTCACGGACGTCGCGTCGCATTCTCGCTTGGCCTAAAAGGGCCACAGATCAAACAATGCGTCGCTTTGATGGGTCTTCTCTATAAAGCCTTCGTTGAGAAGGACATGGAGATGCTTGAGATCAATCCACTGATCGTCACCGACAAAGGCGATTTGAAGGTTCTAGATGCTAAGATCTCTTTCGATGGGAACGCCATTTACCGCCATCAAGATATTGCAGCATTACGTGACGAGACTGAGGAAGATCCAAAAGAACTTGCCGCATCTAAATACGATTTGAACTACATTGCGCTGGATGGTGAAATCGGCTGCATGGTGAATGGTGCTGGATTAGCGATGGCGACCATGGATATCATCAAACTTTACGGTGCAGAACCTGCCAACTTCCTTGATGTGGGTGGCGGTGCGACCAAAGAAAAAGTCACCGAAGCGTTCAAGATCATCACTTCTGACCCGAATGTTAAAGGTATTCTTGTGAATATTTTTGGTGGCATCATGCGCTGTGATGTAATCGCCGAAGGCGTCGTGGCTGCTGTGAAAGAAGTCGGCCTGAAAGTGCCCTTAGTTGTTCGCCTTGAAGGAACAAATGTCGAAGAAGGCAAAGCGATCATCAACAACTCTGACGTCGATGTCATTGCAGCTGATGACCTCAAGGATGGGGCACAAAAAATCGTCGCCGCCGTAAAGGGTTAGGGAAGCAAAAGGCGGGATCAGACAAAACTGGTAGACAGTGATTAGTTTCGAACCTGATGGGACAACTGGTTGTCATGAGTGAAGAGTGCACAGCCCTAAACTGTGATATTTTGGAAAATATATGATGAAATACCTTAGTATACTTACAATGTTCACTGTGCTCACCGCTTGTTCTACTGGTCTTGGCATTAGCAATGTTGGCGACACGGCCTTCGAAACTGGACCGTTGAATTGCTCAATCGGTTCGGTTCAAGCGCAGAGTCTTATTGTTAACCCTAACGCCGATCCCGTTCTCTGTGGCCCACAGTCCCGACCGATTGGTGGCTGAGATAGAAAACCATTCCATACGTTAAATCAAACTTGATAGGAGTAAATTTTAACCGAATTGAGACTGCAGCTTTTCGTCAACCTTTGACCCGTAGACCTGTTTTCAAGGCACAATACTGTGTCACAACAGATCAACACTTTTAGGGATGACCTCTATGTTAAAGTCAATGCTCGCACTTCTCGCCCTCGTTTCCACAACCGCTTGTATGGGTGGAGGTGGTGCAGAAGTAACTCGTGAAAACACAGGTAGCTTGAATGGGTGTGCTGGTTTGACAGGGGTAAGCGCGCAATATTCGCAAACAATCGCAGGCTTGCCTGTCAGGTGTGGGCCACAATCAGCTTCACCAGTGACATACCGTTAACGTGCTACTCAATTCCCGGCACACGTATTCTTGCTGAGAGCATCCACAAGTAGCTCGCGCTGCTTCCACATAAACCAAGAGGACAAGAAAAAGTCAGCATTGGGGCAAAGTTTGGCTTCATCACACACTCTCTAAAATTAAGTTACAATTTTAAGAATGATGGATGTAGCAATGCTCGAACAAAAAATTCCTGTCCTTTTTGCCCTACTACTGACCGCATGTGTTGGTGCCAGTACCAAAACGGCTAATCTCAGCAAGCCACGCACACAAGCTGTATGTTCAGGCCTTACCGGGGTTAGTGCACAATATTCCGTCAAAGTTGCAGGTCTTCCTGTGCGATGCGGATCACAATCAGAGTTCCCGATCACCTAAAGGTAAGGTTCGGGACCCTGCGATGCAGAATGCGCCGCGGGACGAACCAGAAGGGCGAAAGATGCGGTGCACACCGAAGAAATTGCTGGCGACTAGCTTGATTGCTTGTGGCCTTCTGGCGTGTAGTAGTCCTGAATTGACTGATTTGCCTGTGCGGACAGTCCCACAGGATGAGATCCCCTATTCTCCTCAGCT
>JAPKCP010000165.1 GCA_028822885.1 Yoonia sp.
TCGGTGGTGCTCGCGCCTACTCAGGCCACGAAATCGAATTTGGCAAAACACGCTTCACGTTGCGTGGAGTAATCTGTCCCGATCCGACAACTGAGGATGGGAAGCGTGCAAAAGCCTTGGCCAATACGTTCCTTCGGATGCATGGCACGATGCGATGCGACACAACGAATGGCTCCGGTGACTGCTTACATCGCTCCACGAGCGGCATCCGCAAATTGTCCAAAGTCATGCTGAAAACCAGATTATGTTGGGCTGATGAAGCTTGAAGTCGGCGCGACGTCCGTTCTTTAACCGCGTGCCCATGTATGAAAGCTCCTGTCACCCTCGCTCCACCTGAAAGCCTTGGTTTCGATGATAGCTGCGCGGTGAACACGTGTTGGGCGGATCAAGGCGTCACGAAGGGCGTAGGTCGGATCAGACTCAGCGATACCACTTGACACAGCATAGCGAAAAACCGATCCGATACGGGCACGCAGACGGTACGCGGTTTCATAATTGCTTTTGGCTTCAACATCTTGCAAAGCCTTAAGGATCAACGGTGCGGTAATTCCTGAAATCAGCCTACGTCCGAAATCTTGATTAGCCAGCTTAAGGTGACGTTCCACCAATCAACATTAGGCTGGAAAAGCCCAGTCGCTTTTGAAAAAAATTTGGCTTAAACGAGCACTTGGAGGGGCAATAAGCGCGGCAGAACCAAATCGACAACTGTGTCTGATTTGGTCATCACCGCTTGTTCATAAGGCAGTCAATAAAAGTTCGCTCAGCTACGCTTCGGACTTGTCCACGCTTGTTGATCAGTTCAATCGAAACAGGCAATGCAAGCTCACTGCCTGCCACCGCTTGGAGCATCCCCTCACTAACCATACTATCCGCGAAAGAGCGCGGCAGATAACCGATGTAGTGCCCCGTCAGAATCAATGTTGCGATCCCCTCTACTTGATGTGCCTCGGCATTTGATCTTATCCCGCGCATCAAGGGTGCCACCTTTTCTTCGTTCAAATATGACCGCTTGGCCAATAGAGCATCAGCCATTCTTTCGCGTACACACTTCGAGTCGCGACAATCAAACAGGGGGTTGCCCGGCGAACAATATAGGTCGACGTACTCTTCGCTAATTTTTTCGTAATAAATGCCTGGTTTATGTGCATGGAAAACACCAATACCAAATGAAATCTTTTGATCCAAGATACCAAGTTCCAGGTCGTCTGGAGCCAGTGTATGAATTTCCAAGCTGACATCCGGTGCTACCTTTGTGAATGCAGAGAGGGCCTGCACCATGGCCGATGTTCCATTGGAAATCCAGTTATCGATGACACCCAACGAAAGGTGGCCAACAATGCTCTCACGCGCGCCAGTTACAGTTTTTCCAAAATCTTCAAGGGATAGAAAGAGCTTCTTTGCAGCTTGATAAACTAAGTTCCCCTGATCCGTCATCTGAAAACCACCGCGGCCGCGATTGCAAAGTCGCATACCAAGACGAGTCTCAAGGTCTGATATTTGTCTAGAAATAGTTGATGTTGAGACATTCAGGTCAACCTGAGCGGCCGAGAACCCACGCACCTCAGTAACAACTGTAAAGACATGCAAAAGGTGCAGGTCAGCCTTGGATATAACACTGGATAACATACAAGACTTTTAAGTTGCACGAACATGAAAGTAAATTCCTGATGTATGTAGTTTTAGGAAACCTTCAGATGTGCGCACGCTCTGTCATCACGCTGTGAAGCATCGAACAGTGGACCAGAAATTATCAATGACCAAAAAACAAAATGGAGTTTGAAATGATCAAAGCTACACTTCCGATAGCGACTGCGATGACAATGTTGCTAAGCACTGCTACAATTGCACAAGACGTCGTAATTGGTGTTCCCAATTGGGCGTCAGCTGCGGCAACGGCAAACATCCTGAAGATCGCAATTGAGGATAATCTCGGCCTTGAAGTCGCCCTTCAAAACGGCACCAACCCTATCATTTTTGAGGCAATGGACACAGGTTCTATGCATGTCCATCCCGAAGTATGGATGCCCAACCAACAAAACCTTTATGACACCTTTGTCACTGAACGCGGTAGTGTGGCGATGAATCCAAATACAGTGCTGTCCGACCAAAACATATGCGTGACCCGCGCCACTCAGGAACGCACAGGTATCGTAGCCCTAAGTGATCTAACAGATCCAATCATGTCAGCAAATTTCGATACTGACGGTGATAGTATGGGCGAAATGTGGATCGGTGGCGCTGGTTGGGCTTCAACCAACGTTGAAAAAATTCGCGCTCAATCATACGGCTATGCTGAAACAATGCAGATGATGGAAATGGACGAAGCTCTTGCCATGGCGCAGGTTGATGCAGCAATTTCTCAAGATAAGAACATTGTTTTCTACTGCTATACGCCACATCATATGTTCTCACTCTATGACCTTGTGAAGCTGACAGAGCCGACATTCGACGCTGCGCAATGGAACGTTGTGCAGCCAACAGACGATCCAAATTGGCTTGAAGTTTCCACAGCGCCAACCGCCTGGGATGCCACGCGGTTGCATGTTTTTTACTCGGTTGCCCTAGCAGACACACAGCCGCTGGCGGCTACCATGCTTGCAAATGTTTCTTTCGATACAGAACAGGTCAACGGCATGGTCTATGCGCTATCGGTTGAAGGCAAAGACCCCGCCGAATTTGCGCGTGAATGGGTTGATGCAAACGGTAGTCTGGTTGACGCTTGGTTTAAGTGATTGGCCCTCCTGACAGTGCACTAAAAATTGCACTGTCAGGACCTTCAAGCTTCAAAATATTTAACTTTCTAAAGATGCCATGAATTCAGGAAGTGTGACCAAATGAACGATACCGTAATTGAGTTGGACGGCGTCTGGAAAATATTTGGTGCCCGCGCCAAGGCTGCAATGAAAGCAGTTCAAGAACGGGGGTTGACCAAATCTGAAGTCCTCTCGGAGTTTAACTGCGTTGTGGGGATTGCAGATTGTTCCTTCTCCGTTCAGCGAGGTGAGATTTTTTGCATAATGGGCCTTTCTGGATCAGGCAAATCGACTCTGGTTCGGCACCTCAATCGACTGATCGAACCGACTGCAGGGCGGATTTCTATTCTTGGCAAGGATATGTTGGGGCTCGACGTTAAGGAATTGCGTCAGATCAGATCAAAAAACATCGGCATGGTGTTCCAACACATGGCTTTGTTGCCGCACCGTACCGTGCGTGACAACGTAGCCTTACCGCTTCAGGTTCGAGGCGAACCAAAAGGCGTCCGTTGGAAAATTTCACAATCCTGCTTAGATCTTGTTAATCTGACTGGGTATGAAGACAGGTTTCCATCAGAGCTGTCAGGTGGCATGCAGCAACGCGTCGGTTTGGCCCGTGCCCTGGCTTCGAATCCTGATGTGCTGCTTATGGACGAGCCCTTTTCAGCACTTGATCCTTTGATCCGGCGACAGCTGCAGGACCAGTTTATGGCACTTTCAGCAGAACTGAAAAAGACAACTGTCTTCATCACTCATGATCTTGATGAGGCAATCCGCATCGGAGATCGCATCGCAATTATGAAAGATGGACGTATCGTTCAGATCGGCACGCCCGAAGAAATTGTGACTCAACCTGCGGACGACTATGTCCGTGATTTTGTCGAGGGAATTTCCAGACTGAAGCTAGTGTTCGCACATTCGATTATGGTCAACCTTGACGATTACATACCGGCCTCTGGTGAGAACTTAACGAACAGTCCTCGCACGCATCATGGCACAAATTTAGATCAATTGATTGATATCTCGACCACCACAGAATTCGCAGTCGTCATTACCGACGACGATGGGTGTGACATTGGCATAGTGGATAAATCAACGCTTTTGAACGGGATAAAAGGGGGCAAGGCATGACCAACCTAAATCAGCATGATGTTTCCAACTCACTTGACCAATCGGTTGCGACATTTGTTGGAACAAACACTACATATTACGAAACAGAATTTGCCCGTATTCAAGGTAGAACAGGCTTCGCTGGGTCATGGAATACATGGGCTGCCATTTTGGGACCGTTTTGGGCTGCATCACGTGGGGCGTGGGGTTTTTTTTGGTCCTTTCTGGTTCTTGAGCTCTTTGCGCTGGTGCAAATCGTGCGTGGGCTCTGGGGCGAGCTGGGTGCCGATCAACTCGAACGCTACGATCGATTAATGACCAATATTTTGGCCCGCGAAGTCCAGGCTGCAGAATTCATAGCCAATGGTGATCAGGCAGGGGCCGATGCAAAACTAAACATCGCCAACAACTTGCACGCCGCCGCCGATCTTGCCCTAGATGCCGCAAACGCCGCAAACGGAACGGCGACTATAGTCCTGTTAGCTGGACTTGTGCTAATGCTGATGCTGAAACTCTGTGAGGGTTTCACCGCCAATAGTATTTATGAGGCGCAGTATCTGCGCTGGCGCGCTTCGCATAATGAGCAAGTTGGCCTAAAACGCAGTAGCCTTGTCTTGGGTGTTTTGGGAATACTTGCAATTTGGCCTCTGACACTGATCCGCTTTACTGTCGGGAACCCCGAAGAGGCTGTTGCTTGGTTGACTGGCGGTCTGTTGGGAACCAAAATTACAATCACAGAGTTCCCCGTTGGAAAAGAGTATTTTTCTGCATTGTCTCGCATAGGGGACCGTGGGTTTGATTTTCTGGCTATCCAGTTTAGCGATGTTTTTGATGGCGTCACGGCAACCATTCGTTGGGTACTCGATGCACTTGAAATACTGCTGATCCAGACACCTTGGCCCGTAGTGATGTTTGTAATTATTGTGATGGCATACCGTTTAGCATCCCTACGTGTAGCGATCTTTACAGCTGCTTCACTGGCCTATCTGGCGTTCATGGGCTTGTGGGAACTTTCCATGATCACCGTTGCCCTCATTGGGGCGGGCGCGTTTTTATGTATCATCATTGGCATTCCCTTCGGCATTTGGTTTGGGAAGTCACCGCGTGCTTACAACATCGCAGAACCGATACTCGATTTCATGCAAACCATGCCCGCCTTTGTTTACTTAATTCCTATTATTGCGTTCTTTGGCACAGGTAAACCACCTGGCGTACTGGCGACGCTGATCTTTGCAATGCCACCTGTAATCCGTCTCACGGCATTGGGTATGCGCGGCGTGCCTGAAACTACCAAAGAGGCAGCAACCGCGTTTGGGTGCTCACCTTGGCAATTGCTTACCAATGTGGAGCTTCCGCTCGCTTTGCCTTCGATCATGACGGGAATAAATCAGACCATTCTCATGTCACTTTCCATGGTGGTCATTGCATCTCTGATCGGCGCTGAGGGGCTGGGTGCTTTAATTCTGGAGGCTCTGCAATACGCAGCGAAGGGTCAGGGATTACTCGGAGGATTAGCAATATTGCTCTGTGCGATGGTGATCGATCGCATCGCCCAAGGCGCCTATCGCAAGAGCGCTAAACAACACAAATAGAACCAACACAGTTGAATAGAGCTGGACGCAGATTGTTGCTCCACCCTACTAAAAAGGAGAAAAGTTATGGCCGATGAACATCTCACTTCCATGATGGAGAACTTATATTGGTGGGGCATCGCAACCATGTTCCGCTGCCCAAACGAGAGCCCAGAAGGCAACGACGTAGCATTGATCGGTGTCCCTCATTCAACGGGTAACGGCACCACAGAGCGCGATCAGCATCTAGGACCACGGGCCTTACGCAACGTGTCTGCAATGGCGCGGCGCGTGCATAGCTCGTTTGAAATTGATCCTTGGAAAGCTGCGAATATCGTCGATGTTGGCGATGTGCCGTTTCCACGCGCCAATGACAATGAAGACTGCATCGAACAAATTACTCGGTTTTATACTGATATCGACAAATCTGGGGCGCGGCCTGTCTCTATTGGAGGCGATCATTCTATCACGGGTGGCATTGTGCAGGCACTTGGATGTGGCAATATCGCTGGCGGAGAACCAGTATGTTTCCTGCATCTGGATGCTCACACAGATGTTTTTACCAAAGTAGATCACTTTCTAGGCGCTAAGAAATCTGCAGCACATTGGGGGGCCTATCTGGTCGATCAGGGCAAAGTTGATCCGACCCATTCGATGCAGATCGGATTACGTGGCCATGCGCGAACTTTGGATTGGCTAGAGCCCTCCTATGAGTATGGCTACAATGTTGTAACCATGCGTGAATTTCGCAAACGTGGCCTCGAGGATGTTGTTGCGCAGATCAAGGAGGTGCTAAAGGGGCGGCCTGTCTACATCACCTTTGACCTTGATTGCCTTGACCCGACCATAGCCCCTGGCGTGTCTAATATCGAAGCTGGCGAAAAAGGTTTTGATATCGACGAAGCCATCGCGTTACTGCATGCGGTGCGCGGTATGAATATCGTTGGCGGCGACATCGTCTGCATGATGCCAACCAAAGACAGCCCTAACCAGATAACCGCACTGACGGCTACGGCAATTATGTTCGAGATGATTTCGATGATCGCTGAAAATGTTTCGACTAAAGCAAGGACCTCATAGATGACGACACCGTTTTTCCAACCCGTTTCAGGAATCGACCTTCCACGATTTGCCGGTGTGCCAACGTTTATGCGCCTCCCGCACCTAACACCAAACGACCCAGCATACGCAGATGTGCAGATGGGGTTGGTTGGAATTCCTTGGGACAGCGGCACGACAAATCGGCCAGGTGCGCGCCACGGCCCACGTATGCTTCGCGATCTATCTACAATGATCCGGGCTGGAAATCCTGTTACTGGAATTAATCCTTTTACCACCGTCAACTGTGCTGATTTGGGGGATATATCCCCCAATCCTGTCGATATCGTGGACTGTATGGAGAGGATTACTACGTTCTATACTGATCTGAAAAGCCAGGGTATTACGCCAATGACAGCAGGCGGCGATCATCTGTCCACTTTGCCAGTTTTGCGTGCATTGGCCAAAGACAGCCCTGTCGGTCTAATCCAGTTTGATTCACACACTGATTTGTTCGACAGCTATTTTGGTGAAAATAAGTTCACGCATGGCACACCGTTTCGCCGGGCAATTGAAGAAGGATTGGTCGACCCCAAACGGATGGTGCAAATCGGCATTCGTGGTACCGCTTATAACTCGGAGGATGTTGAATGGGGTGAGGCTCAAGGCGTACGTATTATTCGGGTTGAAGAGTACTTCGATCGTGGAATTAAGGACGTCATGTCCGAAGCACGAGGGATTGTGGGCTCTAGGCCGACTTACTGCACCTTTGACATTGATTTTGTTGACCCAGCTTATGCCCCAGGAACTGGCACCCCGGAAATAGGTGGTCCCACAAGTTTTCAGGCGCAACAGACTATTCGGGAGTTATACGGCATCAACTTGATTGGAGCAGATCTGGTGGAGGTTTCACCTCCATTTGACCCAAGTGGAACAACGGCTTGGCTCGGTGCCTCATTGATGTTCGAACTGATGTGCGTTCTTTCGCAGGCCATTAAAGCTAAATACTAAGTTCACATTTCGGGGGTGATCTGGCGACGGGTGCGCTTACGGCTACCCCATTAAAGCAGGCGAGAATCCCATGTGAAGGTCTCGCGCCGGGGGCCCATCACCATCACAACGCCAACAAATCCGATCAATACTGCCATCCAACGA
>JAPKCP010000166.1 GCA_028822885.1 Yoonia sp.
TCATCAGAATTCGTAAGCATACCAACCCGGTTTTCATCCACCAGCCACAAGTTTAAAACCCGAACTGCGCTGCAGTGCGTTGCACAATAGCAAGCCTGTCCGCGTTCGCCGGATGCGTGCCAAGGAAACTATTACCCGGATCAGGAATTCTGAAAAAGAACTCAGCGCCACGCAGCGGATTATACCCTGCCTTGGCTGCGATCACGGTGCCCAGCGCATCTGCTTCAAGCTCAAAATCCTTGGAATATGTGCGCGCGCCAAGCGCCGCACCAAATTCTTGCGCAGCTTGAATCGTATCAGGATCAGAACCACCAATGACATCCGCCATTTGCCCAAAAATGACAGCCCCAAAATCGGCGTTTTGCCGTTGGCGCAAAAGATGACCTTCGATGTGATGTGCAGCTTCATGCGACAAAATAAAGGCCATTTCATCGCGGTTCAGCACATCCACAATCAAAGGAATCGTGAAGGCAATAATTGGGCGACCATCATCATCAAGCGTCTGATAGGCATTTGGGGGTGAACCCGGCCGGTCATCGATAACAATGCGAAAATCGCAGTTGGTCTGCGGCGTGCGGGCGCGGCATTCCGCCTCTGCGACTGGTTCCACTGTGCGAATAACACTGGCAAAGCTTTCAAGAGCGCTTTGGACTGATGCGCGGGACGTGGCCAAAACCGAATTCGGCCCATTCACCGTAATCGGCGCTTTTGGCAAGGTTTCACCGTCAGGCAGTTCACGCCCCGCAGGGGCGGCGCAGGCGCTGAGAATGCAGCACATAAGAACGGGCAAGTGGCGCATCATGAAAATCTTGGTCCTCTATCATTTCCCAGTTATCTATCCGGAATTTATGACCAATTTTTATCTTAGCATGTTAACCACATATCACCAGCCCCCACCAAACCCAGATCACGCGATTGGCATACACCCGCTTGCAAACGCGCAGCGTGCGGGTAAGCTTCTGGTTATGTTTACAATCGAACACACCTTTGACTGCTCTGTCATCACCCTGGTCGACGAAGGTCAGGTCCCGCTGAACGAAGACATCATTATAAATACCTTTGAAGATTGTGTAACGATCACCCAGTTTGATCCACGCACTGAACAAGCCGTCAAAATCATGATGTCGCTTGAACAGGTTCGCGACCTTAGCGCTGCTCTTGATTTGCCGGAAGGGGTGTATCGTTTGCGGCCCCCTGAAGCCTAGCAATGGCTACGTTTGTGCGGTCGAAGCCTCCGGCAAAAATATAACAAGGCCCAAAGTAACGAAGGAATGTGCGATCATGGCAACTGGGTTTTATTGGGATGAGCAGTGCTTTTGGCACGGTGGTGGCAACTATGCCGGAACCTTGCCCGTGGGTGGATTGGTTCAGCCGCTAGATGGTGGCCTCCCCGAAAGCCCAGAGACAAAGCGTCGGTTAAAGAACCTGATCGAAGTGACTGGCCTTGCCCGTGATCTTGATATGCGCCACGCGGACCCTGCCTTGCTTGAGGATTTGTTGCGCGTTCATCCCGACAGCTATCTCAAGGCATTTAAGACCTTATCAGACGCAGGGGGTGGTGAACTTGGCATGCGCACCCCGTTTGGGCAGGGTGGCTATGAGATTGCAGCACTGTCTGCGGGCCTCGCCAAGACGGCACTAGCAGATGTCCTGACAGGCGACGTGGACAACGCCTATGCCCTGTCACGTCCGCCCGGCCATCACTGCCTACCAGATTTCCCCAATGGGTTCTGCCTGCTTGCTAATATCGCGATCGCGATTGAGGCCGCGCGTGATGCGGGTCTCGCCAAGCGATTTGCCGTACTTGATTGGGACGTTCATCACGGCAACGGAACTGAGGCTATCTTTTATGACCGCCCCGACGTTCTAACCGTTTCGATCCATCAAGAGCGGAACTATCCGCTTGATACAGGCGCTTTTGCTGACCGTGGACGCGGACTGGGCCTTGGCACAAACTTGAATATCCCACTCCCCCCCGGCGTAGGCCACACTGGGTATCTGAGCGTGATGAACCGTCTTGCCCTGCCCGCGATCCGTGCGTTTGCCCCTGATGTATTGATTATCGCCTGCGGCTATGATGCCGCCGCCAACGACCCCTTAGCTCGGATGATGGCCCATCAGGGGACATTCCAAGCCATGACCCGGCAGGTCATGGACCTCGCCGCTGACGTCTGTGACGGCAAACTATTGTTGGTGCATGAAGGTGGCTATTCCGAAGTCTATGTTCCATTTTGCGGTCACGCTGTCCTAGCAGAACTGTCGGGTAGTCAGGTCCAAGCGCCTGATCCCTACGGTGAGACGTGGATCAAACGCCAACCCAATGCCCGCTTTGATGCATTTGTTAATAGTATAATCACAGATATGGCGGATGCGCTTCCCTGACCCTATGATAGTCACACACATGACCTCGGAGCCCGCATGCCCACACCTAACGATGACGCCCTCACTTTTCTTTTGACGCGCAGGTCGCGGCCGGCCAAAACCCTCACCGGTCCAGTGCCTGATCGCACGGTCTTGCAAGTTCTTCTGACAGCTGCAGCCCGGACGCCAGATCATGGCAAACTTGAGCCTTGGCGGTTTATTGTTCTGGAACGGCAGGCACTTTTACGACTTGCAGGGATGATCCCAGCGCGCGGTGAGGCCCTTCAGATTGACGCCGACAAGGTTGCCAAAGCCGTGGACCAATATGCCAAAGCAGACTTGGCCGTCGCTGTGATTTGCAGCCCAAAACCATCCGCGAAAATCCCACAGATTGAGCAGGTCTATTCTGCCGGTGCTGTCTGCCTGTCTTTGCTCAACGCATCCCTTGCGGCGGGTTGGGGCGCGAACTGGCTGTCGGGCTGGGCGTCCCATGACAGGACATTCATTACCGACGGGCTTGGCCTCGCTGATCACGAAACGATTGCGGGCTTTATCCATATCGGGACAGAGACGTCAGCACCGCCAGAACGTCCACGCCCTGATATTGACGCCATAACCACTTGGATGACCACATGATCTTCAACGATTTCCTCAAAGCCATTGCTCAACTTCCAGACTCACGGTTCAGGCGGGTGCTTGGTCTTGGCGTCATGCTGACAATTGCGCTTTTAGTGGGCGCCTATGCACTTATTTTGTGGTTCATTGAGGTCACGACAGGCGATGGCATCGAAGTTCCCGGTGTCGACGGGCAGGTCACGTGGATCGGCGATTTGCTAGGCTGGGGGTCACTTGGCATCATGATCTTCTTGTCGATATTCCTGATGGTGCCTGTCGCGTCAGCTATCACGTCGCTGTTTCTCGACGACGTTGCACAAGCCGTCGAAGATAAACACTACCCCCACCTCAAACCAGTGCCACGCCTTCCGTTTATCGACGGACTAAAGGACACACTCAGCTTTCTAGGTGTGCTACTTGGCGCTAACCTGTTGGCGATCTTTGCATATGCAATGATGCCACCTTTGACGCCTTTCATTTTTTACGCTTTGAACGGCTACCTGCTGGGTCGCGAATACTTCCAAATCGCTGCGATGCGTCGGATCGGCCGTCAAGGTGCCAAAGACCTGCGCAAAAAGCATAAAGGCCAAATCTGGCTGGCTGGGTGCCTTATGGCTGTCCCACTCTCAATTCCGTTGATCAACCTCGTGATCCCAATTCTTGGGGCGGCAACGTTCACGCACTTATATCATCGGCTTAATCAGCGCTGACTTCCGGCGTCGCCATCCGCTGAAACCAGTCCAAATCGCGCACACTGATTGCGCCCGACAAAATCGTCCCTGCGATGATGATCCAAAGACCAGCAGCCCAATAGGTGGTGATCTTGGCCTTGCGCTTCACTTGCGGGTGGGCTGGCGCGGACGAATGGGTTCCCGGCACAATCTCGCCGTCGTCGCCTTGCGACACCATCCGCAGCGGTAGGACGACAAAAAACACCATGAACCAAATCACAGCAAAGAGAACAATCGCAGATGTAATGCCCATTATTGGCCTTTCTAGGGGCTACAGCCCTTACTTCATTTTGCTTTAGATATTCCTGCCGGACACTCCGACAAGGGCATCGTAAAGAACCATTCGACTAGACTTCTTCAAGCTCAATCAAACACCCGTTGAAATCTTTGGGGTGCAGGAAAAGAACGGGCTTCCCGTGAGCGCCAATCTTAGGCTCACCGGTGCCAAGAACGCGTGCGCCCTCAGACAGCAGATGGTCGCGGGCTTTCGCGATATCATCCACTTCATAGCAAATGTGGTGAATGCCACCAGACGGGTTCTTTTCAAGAAAACCGTTGATCGGGGATGCGTCACCAAGCGGGTAAAGTAATTCAATCTTCGTGTTGGGGAGTGCGATGAAAACGACTGTGACCCCGTGATCAGGTTCGTCTTGCGGCGGACCAACCTGCGCGCCAAGCGTGTGACGATACTGCGCAATCGCGGCTTCAAGGTCAGGTACAGCGATGGCGACGTGATTGAGACGACCGATCATGACAGATTTCCTTCGTGGATGTTCAAACGCCTTATGACAGTGCCAGTTCAGACGAGCAATCAGGTTCGCTGCGGCAAATCTGCTCGCGTCTTAATGACCTGTTCACCTTGAGGTGCCCCAATAGGGAACGACAATCAGCATTGGAGAATCGCCATCGACAGCATTGAGGATCTAGTTCTACATCAACCTGCAACCGCGCGGCGGCCCCTTTTGGGTCTTACGGTCTTGGTGGTTGAGGACAGTCGCTTTGCAAGTGAAGCAATTCGGCTTTTATGTCTGCGATCAGGCGCACGGATTAGGCGCGCGGACAGCCTGTCACATGCGGAACGCCATCTGCGTATTTACAGGCCCTGTGTCATGATTGTTGATGTCGGCCTGCCTGATGGTTCCGGTCTAAAACTCATTCAAGACATGGTAAATGCGGTCCCGCGTATAGACGTTATTCTAGGCACCAGCGGTAATGATGCATTGGAAGCTGAGGTGTTGGCAGCAGGCGCAGATGGGTTTCTTAGCAAGCCGATCCTGTCGCTGTCAGTCTTTCAAGATGCGATCCTGTCCCAGCTCCCTGCAGACAGACAACCACCGGGCCCACGCGTCGTAAGCAATGAACTTGTTCAGCCAGATATGATCGCATTTCACGATGATCTCAGCCATGTGGCACAGGTGCTTGACAGCGGACAGGAACCCGCTGCGATCGACTATGTCACCCAATTTCTTGGTGGTGTTGCGCGCAGTGTCGCAGACCCTGATCTGGGCAAGGCTGTCGATGAACTCGCGCGCAAACGCAGCAATGGTGAACCGATCAAGCCACAAATCGCACACCTTGCAGCACTTGTGCAGGCACGTCTTGCCAGTGCCGAATTTATGTAGCGGGGTCAGCTTTGAACAAATGTGGGCGCGTAAGGTCAGCAAGTGATACCCTCTGGCGACCCTCACAATCAAAGTTATCGGCATTAAGCCAAGTGACGAAAGCCTCTCGCAGCGCACACCAATCGCTATCTGTTATCGCGAACCAAGCAGTATCGCGGCTACGGCCCTTCACGACAGAATGGTTGCGAAAAATGCCCTCATAGGAAAACCCCATGCGCTGTGCAGCTTTGCGTGAAGGCGCATTCAAAGCGTTGCACTTCCATTCCACCCGCCGATAGCCAGTTACAAAGGCCCAATCGATCATAAGAAAAAACGCCTCCGTCGCGATAGGTGTTTGTTGCAGCATCGGAGAAAGGTTCACATTTCCAATCTCAATAGTGCCCATTTCTGGAACAACCGTCCAGAAACACGCATAACCCAACGGCCTAGGATCGGCAGCAGCACCGATGACATAACAGGGCTGCAAGGAACGGGCGGCGTTCACTTTTACACCCGCCTCAAATGTTGCAAAATCCAAGGGTGGTTCTTCGGACAAATAATCCCACACCCAAGGCGCATCTTTGAAAGCGTCCCAAAGACAGGGCGCATCGCGCAAAGCATCAAGAGGTCGCAACTGCGCCCAACAGCCCGAAAGCACTAAATCTGCTGGTCGCACCGCCACTTTCCAATCCGCAACAAGCGGCCCGACTGGTCGGTCCATATTTATGCCTCCTTAAGGCTACGTCTAGGTTGACCAACATCAGCGGCTAGTTCTAGTGCCAAACGCAGCGGCGTATGACGCCAATACAATCAAAAAAGGCGCTGCACCTGATTAGAAATGCAACGCCCAAGACCTTGATCAAAACAGCTTCAGCTTTCGACTGGCAGCACCCGCAAGTTCAACTCGCGCAATTGTTCGTTCATCGGATCGTTTGGCGCGCCCATCATCAGGTCTTCAGCACGCTGGTTCATCGGGAACATGATCACTTCACGGATGTTCGTTGCATCAGCAAGAAGCATCACGATCCGGTCAATCCCGGCAGCGCAGCCACCGTGCGGCGGGGCGCCATACTGGAACGCGTTAACCATACCACCAAAGCGTTTTTCAACTTCGTCAGCGCCGTAACCTGCGATCTCAAACGCCTTGAACATAATTTCGGGGCGGTGATTTCGGATCGCACCCGACACCAATTCGTACCCGTTACAAGCCAGATCATATTGATAGCCAAGAACGTCCAACGGATTGCCTTCAAGGGCTTCCATCCCACCTTGCGGCATCGAGAACGGGTTATGTTCAAAGTCGATCCGGCCCGTCGCCTCGTCCTTTTCATAGATCGGAAAGTCCACGATCCAAGCAAACGCAAACCTGTTCGTGTCAGTCAAACCAAGCTCATCACCGATGGCAGTCCGGGCACGACCAGCAACAGTTTCAAACGCTTTCGGCTTGCCGCCAAGGAAGAACGCCGCATCACCAAGGCCAAGACCCAATTGCAGGCGGATCGCTTCGGTACGCTCTGGCCCAATGTTTTTGGCCAATGGCCCGGCTGCTTCCATGCCGCCTTCAACTTCGCCAGATTTCAGCTTTGCTTGGGCTTCTTTCACTGGGATACCCAGCTCCTGAGCAACCGCATCAGCAGTCTTTTCACGCCAGAAGATATAGCCCATCCCGGGCAACCCTTCCTTCTGGGCAAACGCATTCATGCGATCGCAAAACTTGCGGGACCCACCAGTCGGGGCTGGAATCGCACGCACTTCAGTGCCGTCTTGCTCCAGCAGTTTCGCAAAAATCGCAAATCCGGAGCCAGCAAAATGTTCTGAAACAACTTGCATCTTGATCGGGTTACGCAAATCAGGCTTGTCCGAACCATACCAAAGGGCAGCATCCCGGTACGAAATCTGCTCCCATGTTTGGTCAACATTCCGGCCTTTGCCGAATTCTTCAAAAATACCCGTCAGAACCGGCTGGATCGTATCGAACACATCCTGCTGCTCAACAAATGACATCTCTAAATCAAGTTGGTAAAAATCGGTTGGGGACCGATCAGCGCGTGGGTCTTCATCGCGGAAACACGGTGCGATCTGGAAGTATTTGTCAAAGCCAGACACCATGATCAGCTGCTTGAACTGCTGCGGGGCTTGCGGCAGCGCGTAGAATTTGCCGGGATGCAAACGCGACGGGATCAAAAAGTCGCGCGCACCTTCAGGGCTAGATGATGTGATAATCGGCGTTTGGAATTCACGGAACCCTGTGTCCCACATGCGTTTGCGCATCGACGCCACAACGT
>JAPKCP010000009.1 GCA_028822885.1 Yoonia sp.
CAGCGGACAAAGACTTAGACATTGAGGTTGGCGCACAAGTTGCTGCGGAGCATTTACGGTACGACATTGCATTGAGGCGTAAAATGGTTCGAGGAAACCTTAGGTTAATTCAAAATGGCCAGTTGCCAAGCAACATCAACGTTCGACGTGGTTATCACGAGGATGATCATTATAATCATAAAAAACCAAAAACCAAAAACCAAAAACGACTAATGGGAATCCCAAATGCGTTGCCAATCCAACGCAAAAGGCCCACCAAACTGGCGGGCCTTTCATAAAATCGTAGGTTGGTTGGCTTAGAAGCCCAGACCAGCGTACTTGTTCTTAAACTTGGAAACGCGACCGCCGGCATCCATAAGACGCGTGCCGCCACCAGTCCATGCAGGGTGCACAGTTGGGTCAACTTCGAGCGTCATCGTGTCGCCTTCTTTGCCCCAAGTGGATTTCATCTGCAATTCGGTCCCGTCTGTCATTTTGACAGTGATCAAGTGGTAATCGGGATGGATATCTTTTCTCATGACAGGACCCCTTACGCCTTAGGCGCTTTGTAGTTGGTGACTTCTGCGATACGTGCGGATTTACCACGGCGTTCACGGAGATAATACAGTTTCGCGCGACGTACACGGCCACGACGGACAACTGTAATTTCGTCGATGTTGGTGGAGTACAGTGGGAACACACGTTCCACGCCTTCACCAAAGGAAATCTTACGAACAGTGAACGAGCCAGCAATGCCTTTGCCGTTCTTACGAGCGATACAAACGCCTTCGTAGTTCTGAACACGGGTACGTGTACCCTCGGTTACTTTGTACCCAACGCGGATGGTGTCACCCGCCTTAAAGTCGGGGATTACTTTCCCCAGCGCAGCAATTTGCTCCGCCTCGATTTGTGCGATCACATTCATGCGACGCTCCTTTGATATGGCACCGGTTGTCCGGTTGCGTTCTAGTCAGTCGCGATAGCTCTGTGTCGTTATCGGGTCCTGCGAACAGCCCGCCAGAGGTCACGTCGTCATTTTTTGGGTGGTTTTCCGGCCTGCCCGGTGAGGTCCGACACAACGAAGTGTCGCTCAATATCCGGGTGGTTCCATAAACCGACCACCAGAATCGCTAATATGCGCCCGGTGATGTGGTTCTATAGGCGTTTGGGATAAGGGGATCAAGCAGAGATCATAGGCTGAACAGCTTGGTATAATATACGATGTCTGCGGAATTCTTGACGCTTGATGACGTGCGCTTCAACCCTTCCTGTTGCCATCCCGTTGCATCTTTCGTTCACTAGGGACAACGCACACATCAACTCTCAGAATTGGACAGGCTATGACAACATTTGACGAGGATCTGTTTCTCAAGGGTCTTGAGCAGCGTAAATCGACTTTGGGTGCTGAGTATGTTGAGAAGAACCTTGCCGCCGCAGACGACTTTACGCAGCCGTTTCAAGAAGCGATGACGGCATGGTGTTGGGGCTTTGGGTGGGGTGACGACGCCATTGATGCCAAGACGCGTAGTATGATGAACCTGTCGATGATTGGGGCCCTTGGGAAAATGCAGGAATGGGAATTGCATTGCCGTGGTGCGCTAAACAATGGTGTTACGAAGGAAGAAATCCGCGCGATTATTCACGTGATTGCGATCTATTGCGGTGTCCCGCAGGGGCTTGAGTGTTTCCGCGCGGCGCGTAAGGTTTTAGAGGCCGAAGGGCAGCTTTAGCCCTTCTTTGTGTGGGCGTCCCAAAGGTCAGGGCGACGATCTTTTGTAATCTGTTCTGATTGATCTTTGCGCCATGCGTCGATTTTGGCGTGGTTCCCGGACAACAGGACATCAGGGATCGTGTGGCCCTGCCATTCGGCAGGCTTTGTGTAGTGGGGGTGCTCTAACAAGCCGCTTGAAAAGCTCTCTTCCTCGGTTGATGCCATGTTGCCAAGGACGCCGGGCAGTAGACGCACCGTGGCATCAATCATCGCTTGGGCAGCGAGCTCGCCACCTGTCATCACAAAGTCGCCTAGGCTGACCTCAATGATGTTGTAGTGATCCAATATGCGTTCATCGACGCCCTCAAACCGGCCACACAGCAGCGTCACGCCGTCCGCTTTCGACAGATCACGCATTAGCGCCTGATCCATTGGCCGGCCGCGCGGGCTGAGGTAAATCAGGGGCATGACCCCTTTCACGCTGGACCGCGCGTCAGTAATTGCGGCGTCTAGAACATCGGCTCGCAGAACCATGCCAGCTCCGCCACCAGCTGGCGTGTCGTCGACGTTTCGGTGTTTGCCGATTCCGTAGTCGCGCAGATCGAATGTCTCAAGCTGCCAAAGCCCGTCTTTTAAGGCACGTCCAGTCAGGCTTTCACCCAATACCCCGGGGAATGCTGTTGGGAAAAGTGTCAAGATTTGCGCCCGCCATGCGCCTGCAAGCTCTGGCGTATCCGTCATCAACTCGCGCGGTTTTAACGTCGCACGGATTGATTTACGGCCAATGGCGCGAGGCTCATTTGGTCCATGGGATTTTGTGGCGCGGGATTTGGATGCATCTGTCATGGGCGGGTGTTTAGGCCGTTGCTGGTCGAAACGCTAGGCTTTCTGCCAATGACCCAGCTTTGCAGCCTCTGCCATTTGTTCTTTCTGTGCAGTCACTTGATCATCAGGGTAATCGGCCCGGTTCATTGCAAGGAATTGACCCCAAAGATGTGGTCCAGCCCCCTTTGCGCCAATCCCAACAGGTTTCAACGCTGCGCGTACAGCGTCCGGGAGGGGCAACTGATCCACGAGGGCGGCACCGGGGCCAAGCGCGTTTTTTAAGCTATGATTGAGCGGTAAGAACAAGACCTCAACAGGATCAATTGATTCGGAGATATTTTGTAATATCGCGTCGAAATTGGCGACTGTTTTGTACGTCTCAGCAAAGTCTTCGCGTGTCATCGTCACGCGGCTGCGACGTAGGACGTGGCGGTAGGCGCTAAACAGCCATTCATCTGGATCGCGCGTCGTCATGATGACCCGGATATTGGCATCAGGGAACCGTTCTTGAAGATACCCAACAAGATAGGTGATCAATGTGGGTGCAGCGCTGTAGTCCGCAACCACGCCATGACCGGGTACTTCACCACAAAACATTTCGCTGCTAATCAACAGGTTACGGCCCGTTGGCACCGGTTCTTGGGCGAATGCAGTGTCGAGTTCACCAATCATATCGGTCAGATCAAGTGGGTTCTGTGTGGTGGAATAACGGGTGCAAAGGCGGGCCACCGTTTTGAAATGACGGGTCAGGCGGATAGTGAGATGGGGGGCCAGCGCCTCGCGATTGAGCCACAGAAAATGTTGCATCGAACTGGTGCCAGTGCGATGAAAACCGGGGTGGAGCAAGATTTGTTGCTGGTCAGCCATGTGCCTTACGCGCCTTAAAATGACGTATGATCACAGTATGGCCTCGACCACGCTGCGCGGTAAAGGATTACTCTTCAGCGAAGAGGCCGGATGGTGGGTCTGCGACAATCTTGCCAGACTTGAGGTCCACGGTCGGGACGGCGGCTTGTGTGAACGGCAGGAACACCGTTTCCGGCGTCATCGGCGGCGTGATTTCAAGCAGATCACCAGCACCGTGGTCAACGACGCTTTTCACAACACCAAGCGTTGACCCGCCAGTGTCTACAACCGTGAGGCCAATCAGGTCAGCGTAGTAATATTCACCTTCATCTACAGGTGGCATTACGCTGCGCTCTGCATAGAGGGCCGTGTTGCGCGCCGCATCGGCGTCTTCTTTGGTTAGGATGCCTGAGACTTGGGCAGTAAAGCCGTTCTTGAGCTGCCCGGTTAAGATGATTTGGGCAAACGCCTTGCCATCTTCGGAATAAAGAGGGGTATAGTCTGCAATCGCGGCAGGATCGGCGCAAAAGGACTTGAGGCGAACCTCTCCCTTGACGCCAAAGGATCCCCCGATGGATCCAACGATAACACGTGTGTTTGTCATAAGATCAAACTCCTTTGCGAAGTGCCCCATGTGCGGCATTTTGCAAATGAGTGTCCGGGCAGCACAAGGCCACCCGGACAACATAGGCAGATTTACTCTGCTACAGCTTCTTCAGCTGGGGCTGCTGCGGCTTCAGCAGCGTCAGCGACTTTTTGTGCTTTCTCAGCAGCACGGTCTTGTGCAGCTTTGCCAGGTGTACCCTTCTTAAGGTTCACACGGTCTTTCTTTGGCAATTCGCCCGCAGCTTCGAGCATACGGGAAACGCGGTCGGTAACCTGAGCGCCTTCGCCCAACCAGTACTTTACGCGCTCCATGTTCATTTTTACGCGCTCTTCGGAATCTTTTGGCAGCATTGGGTCGTATGTGCCGAGCTTCTCAATGAAGCGACCGTCGCGTGGCATACGGCTGTCTGCTGCAACGATGGAATAGTGAGGGCGCTTCTTGGAGCCGCCGCGGGCGAGACGAATTTTCATAGCCATGGTGATAGTCCTTTAGGTTCAGTCTTTATGATTGATGTTGTTGATGGTGTTGGATGACTTCCTGAATGATGAAGTTCAGGAATTTCTTCGCAAATTCGGGATCAAGATCAGCCCCGCTTGCAAGATCGGTAAGCCGTGCGATCTGTGTTTCTTCGCGGGCAGGATCAGATGGGGGGAGGCCGTGTTCTGCTTTAAGAACACCCACGGCCTGCGTGTGTTTAAACCGCTCGCCCAATGTATAGACAAGGATTGCATCGAGACGGTCGATGCTTTCGCGATGACCTACTAAAAGGTCTGCGGCTTTGGCGGTTGTATCGGTCATGAGGCCCCCAAAAGTGGTGTAAGATCGGCGTGCACGGTGCGGTCACAGGACGTGTACTGGTATGTCAGTGTGCTCATCATCGTCGCTGTCCCTCTGGATCAGGGTGACGATAAACGAGGCAGTCACCATATGATTTTGGCGCAGTCGCGTTGATGTCAAGACGACCACCAAGCTTTTGAGCAAGGGCGATGGACCGCACATTGTCGGGTGCGATGTAAGATACGGCTGTGCGCCAGTTGAGCGCGTCAAATGCATGCGCAATGGCAGCTTTTGCAGCCTCGAAAGCGATGCCTGTGCCCTCAATTTTTGGATCGAGGATCATCCAGCCGATTTCTGTCTCAGGCCAATCTTCGGGGGTCCAGGGCCCAACAATCCCAACGGCATCATTGTCACCCCGGACTGTGACCGCCCACATGCCGTATCCAAGCATTTCCCAATGACCAAGTTCCGTCGCAAACGCGCGCCATGCTTCGCCCATGGTCATGGGTCCACCAACCCATGTGGATCGGTCAGACGTCATAAACGAACGGTATGCGCCGTAATCACCGGGTTCGGGGCGGCGCAGGATCAAACGCTCTGTCTGGAGGGTCATACTCATGTAGTTTGACCCAATTGGCGCGCTGCCGCGCGATTTTTTGATGCCCCATGCGCTGCGTGATCACCCAGTTTATGGGTGACGTGGTTATCCGTGAGGCTGGATGCCTCCGGCGGGGATATAGAGAGAACCAAAGAAGTCATACGCTACTTCTTCTTTCCGAAACCGGAGAGGCCGGGGGGCAGGCCCATGCCGCCACCGAGACCGGGCATACCACCGGGCATTTTGCCAAGTGCTTTTGCCGCTTCTTGCATTGCTTTGGGATCATTCATATCGGGCATACCGCCCTGTGTGCCACCTTTGCCGCCCATCATGCCCTTCATGGCTTGCTTAAGCATGCCACCTTTGCCCATCTTCTTCATCATGTCCGCCATTTGGCGATGCTGTTTGATGAGCTTGTTGAGGTCTGAGACCTCAAGGCCTGCGCCCTTTGCGATCCGCTTTTTACGGGACGCTGCAAGGAGCGCTGGGTTAGCGCGTTCTTTTTTGGTCATGGAGCCGATGAGCGCGATTTGGCGTTTCAGGATGCTGTCATCCATGCCCGCTTTGTCCATCTGGCCTTTCATTTTGCCCATGCCGGGCATCATGCCCATCATGCCTTCCATGCCGCCCATTTTCATCATCTGCTCAAGCTGCATCTTCAGGTCGTTCATGTTGAACGCGCCCTTTTGGAAGCGGCGCATCATACGTTCAGCTTGTTCGGCTTCGATGGTTTCTTGAGCTTTTTCAACAAGGGCTACGATATCGCCCATGCCGAGGATGCGGCCTGCAACGCGCGCAGGCTCAAACGTTTCAATCGCGTCTAGTTTTTCGCCAACGCCAACAAAGCGGATCGGTTTGCCGGTGATTGCGCGCATGGAAAGTGCCGCGCCGCCGCGTCCGTCGCCGTCCATCCGCGTTAGGACAACGCCGGTGACGCCAATTTTGTCATCGAATTCTTGGGCAACGTTGACCGCGTCTTGGCCGGTAAGGCCGTCAACAACCAGAAGTGTTTCGCGCGGGTTTGCAACATCACGTACGGCTGCTGCCTGCGCGATCAATTCCTCATCTATGTGCAAGCGGCCTGCGGTGTCGAGTAAGTAAACGTCGTAGCCGCCTAAGGATGCTTGCGTTTTTGCGCGTTTGGCAATCGCAACCGGATCTTCGCCTTTGACGATAGGCAACGTGTCGACGCCGATTTGTTTACCCAAGATTGCGAGCTGTTCCATCGCTGCTGGGCGGTTGGTGTCGAGCGAGGCCATAAGGACGCGTTTGCCCTCACGTTCTTTCAGGCGTTTGGCCAGTTTTGCCGTCGTGGTGGTTTTACCGGAGCCTTGCAGACCAACCATCAGGATTGGCGCAGGTGGGTTATCAATCTTCAATTCACCGGGATCGGTGTCGCCGGTCAGGACGTGCTGCAATTCATCATGGACGATTTTGACGACTTGCTGACCGGGCGTGATAGATTTGGTGACGGACTGGCCTGTTGCTTTGACTTCAACCGCTTTGATGAAATCGCGTGCGACAGGCAGGGACACGTCAGCCTCAAGCAATGCCGTCCGAACTTCGCGCAGCGCCGTTTTGACGTCATCCTCAGACAATGCACCTTGTTTGGTGAGCTTGTCGAAGACGCCGCTGAGGCGATCTGATAGGTTCTCAAACATGGCCCGTAGCCCTTTGGTTGGATGCGCTACCCCCCATATAGGGACGAAACGCGGAATGCAGTAGCGCCCCCACGGGCGTCACACGCTGGTGGGGGGCGATCCCCTTGCAATAAAGGGACCGGAAGTCTGATGCTTCCGGGGTTGGTCGCGGACTAGACTTTGAGCGACGGCGAGTCAAGACCTGCTAGGTGGCGGCAGTGATTGTGACGTCTGTAATTCCCAAAAATGCGAGGAAGGCTTTGAGATGTGGCGTTAGGTGGTCGGCAGATGAGCCAGCGGGCACCCCGCCGCTCGCTGGCACGATGATCGCTTTCTTGTTGGTAAGAAGTCCGACCGGGCCGCCGGACTCGTAACGAAACGTGACTTTGGGGCGTGCGACAAGGTCGATCCAAGCTTTGAGTGTCGCTGGACCGCCAAAATTGTACATTGGTACGCCGATTACGATGATATCCGCCGCTTGCAGCTCGTCCACTAGCGTATTCGAGAGAGCAAGGATTTGACGGTCATTTTCGGTTTGATCGTCGGGTAAAACAAGCCGCGCATTGATCCATGCGTTGTCAATGAACGGGAGCGGATCGGTTGCGAGATCGCGGCGGATCACTTGCGTCGGAGACAAATCTTCAACGACTTGAGCGGATTTCGCCCGCGAACGAGACGTCGTCAATTTAGCAGAGCAATCGATGTGGAGAACGATGGTCATGGGGCATCCTGTGATAAAGTACCGATCAGACTTAGCACTTGCAGCAGCGAACGAAATGCCATCATTAATAGAGGTGGTGTTTGAATATGCACAGAGGTGGACATGGACAATTGGGACGAGATCAGGACAGCCTATCAGGTTGCACGTAATGGCACGGTCAGCGGGGCCGCCGACGTTTTGGGCGTTCATCATGCCACGGTGATCCGCCATATTGATGCGTTAGAACAGCGGTTGGGTGTGAAATTGTTTCAGCGCCATGCCCGGGGCTATGCAGCGACAGAGGCTGGGACTGACTTATTGCAGGTGGCAAAGGCCACGGATGATCAATTTTCGCAGCTTGCCAGTCGGATCAAGGGGTTGGGCGAAAGTGTCAGTGGTGAATTAGTTGTAACGTCACTACTTGGGTTTTCACCGATGTTAGCCCCGATGCTTGCTGAATTTCAAGCCCAGCATCCTGATGTGCGTATCCGGTTCTTAACCGGTGAGCGGCTGTTTCGGTTGGAATACGGTGAGGCCCATGTCGCGATCCGTGCTGGTGCAACGGCCCCAGATCAGCCCGACAATGTCGTGCAGCCTTTGATTGAGACTGGAATGCAACTTGTTGCTTCTGACGCATATATTGCGCGATATGGGATGCCAGAAAGTATCGAGGCGTTCAAAGACCACAGATTCATTGGGTTCGACGATGCGGACCACCCTGCGCCATTTTCACGTTGGCTTGCGAATATTGTTCCAAACGCGAATTATACCTATCGTGCGTCAGATGAGCGTGCGCAATTGGATGCGGTGCTTGCTGGCGCTGGGATTAGTTTTGTCTTGGGCACACTTCTTGCTCAATGCCCGACGCTGAAACCGGTGATGTCGCCCCAACCGGAATGGACGACCAAGATGTGGCTTGTCACTCATGTTGATTTGCACCGCACGATGAAGGTTCAGACGTTCCTGTCGTTTGTGAAAGACTATGCAAAGGCGTGGGTTGACTAAAGCATGTTTAGATTAAGTAGGCCTGCGCTAGCGGGTCATTTTGCGATGCTGCTGTTTTCGCTGCTTGTGGCTGGATCTTTTGCGCTGGGTGCCTTGGTCGCGAATGAAATTGCGCCGTTGGCCTTGAATGCCCTGCGGTTCTGGATCGCGGCGGCCATGGTTGGTGCGATCGCTTATGGCACTGGATCGGTCAAGCCGGGGGATTTCAAGTCGCCGTGGCGGCATTTGGTGCTCGCTGGTGTTTTTTCTATCTACTTTGTCCTAATGTTTGAAGGTCTTAAGACGGCTCCGTCAGTCAGTGCAGCCGCCGTTTTCACACTTACGCCTATTTTGTCAGCAATCTTTGGCTATGTTTTGCTGCGCCAAGTCACGACGTCGCGTATGGCTTTGGCCCTTGGAATTGGGGCGCTTGGCGCGATTTGGGTGATTTTCCGGGCTGATCTTGCCGCAATTGTGGGTTTTGACGTGGGTCGTGGTGAGATGATTTATTTCTGGGGCTGTGTGTCCCATGCGATCTACACGCCAATGGTCCGCAAACTAAACCGTGGTGAAACTGCGCTTTCGTTTACGTTTGGCACACTTTTGGCGGGTGCGATGATTTTGAGTGTCATTGGAATGCCAGACATCATCGCAACGGATTGGGTGGGACTGCGCCCGATGGTTTGGGTGACTATACTATACACGGCAGTTTTCTCATCTGCGGTGACGTTCACACTGCTCCAGTTTGCATCGTTGCGGCTGCCAAGTGCCAAGGTCATGGCCTACACGTATCTGACCCCGTGTTGGGTGATGGTTTGGGATGTGGTTTTGGGTGGCGCGCTACCATCGGCGATGATTTTCATCGGGATTGGGCTGACGGTTTTGGCGTTGGGTCTGTTGCTGCGGGAATAGTGCGCGCGCTGGAATTTCTTTGTCAAAGAAATTTTTATCCCGGTCGTCTGTGGAGGTGGTGCAAACTTTTTGTCAAAAAGTTTAGGTGTCTGGCGTTAATTCACTTTCCAAGAACCGCTCAAACGCATCCAGATCAAGCCCACCCATTTGCCCGAAACCCTGCATCCATGTGCTCGCCTCACGCAATGTATCGGGCTCGAGCTTGCACCACTTTACCCGTCCCCGTTTTTCTTGGCTGATTAGGCCAGCTGCGGTGAGAACGTGGAGGTGTTTTGAAATTGCCGCCAGTGATATTTCAAATGGGTCGGCCACATCAGTCACGGCCATGTCGTCTTCCAGCAACATTGCAAGGATCGCCCTGCGTGTTGGGTCTGCGAGAGCCGCAAAAATGATGTCGAGTGAGTGCGCCATGTCGCAGTGTTTAGCGTCCTTTGGAGTGACGCACCAGATGGTCGTTTTGAGCGTGTCGGATCAACCGCAAGGGCCGCTACGCGGCAGGGCACAGCGTGTTCGTAACGTCTTGTGATGTCTATTGGGATGACGTGAAAACGGTGCGGCTGGTACGGTGCTCTGACGCTAGCACTCGGCAAGGCTGATTTCATATGATGTTTCGTAGTTGACGGCTTGAGGCGCAATGGAGGTACGTGGCGATATGTAACCTTCAACCTATTGGTTGAATGAGGTTCTGGTGTTTTTGATGACATTCCTACCGATGATTCACGCAAGGTAATAATCGTAATGCATTGAAAATATTACAATAAAAATGGATCAAGCCTTGCTTGACTCTGTTTCGCCTCCAGCCTAGACCATGGCCAACATCTAAGGGGGCAGTTCCTTGTCCAGTGAACCCGACCACGCCGACCGTTTGAAAGCCCTAGAGGCTAAAATCGCAGCGCTGAAAGCGGGTCCAGTGATCAAGGACCACTCCGAGGAACACCATTCCCAAGCCCAGTTGGCCTGGCGGATGGTGATAGAGTTAGTAGCCGGTCTTGGGATCGGTTTCGGCATTGGATACGGGCTAGATAGTCTATTCGGGACGCTCCCGATTTTTCTGGTGATATTTATATTTCTTGGCTTCGCGGCTGGTGTGAACACCATGATGCGGTCCGCCAAGGAGATGCAGCGCAAGCAGCTTGAAGCTGTCGATGAAGAGGATGACCAACGTGGCGACTGATGCACCTTCCGAAGGCGGTCTTGTCTTTCACCCCCTCGATCAGTTTATCGTTAAGCCATTGTTTGGCGACGGTCCTGTCGGTTTATTCACGATCACAAACGCGACACTTTGGATGGCAATCGCTGTTCTCGCGATTGTCGCTGTTTTCGTAATGGGATCAAAGGGCCGAGCAATTATTCCGACCCGTGTTCAGTCAGTTGCAGAGTTGATGTACAGCTTCGTCTTTAAGATGGTCGAAGATGTGACTGGTAAAGATGGGGTGAAATATTTTCCATACATCATGACGCTGTTCACATTTATCCTGTTTGCTAACTACTTAGCCTTGCTGCCAATGTCGTTCTCTACAACCTCCCACATCGCGGTAACAGCGATCCTTGGTTTTGGTGTATTTTTTGCAGTCACTATTCTTGGGTTTGTTCTGAACGGTGCATCTTTCCTCGGCATGTTTTGGATGAAAGAAGCGCCTGCTGCTCTTCGTCCAATCATCGCGGTGATTGAGGTCATTTCTTACTTCGTGCGTCCAGTGAGTCATTCTATTCGACTTGCGGGTAATGTTATGGCTGGCCACGCCGTTATTAAAGTTTTTGCAGGCTTTGCTGCCATCGGCATCATCAGCCCTGTTTCTATCGTCGGCATCGCCGCCATCTACGGACTTGAAGTCCTCGTGGCCGGTATCCAAGCCTACGTATTCACCATTCTGACCTGCGTGTACTTGAAGGATGCCTTGAGCCCGCACCACTAAGGTCTGACTACTAACGACAACTTATTCATAATTCCATCGTAAGGAGAAAATATCATGGAAGGCGAACTCGCACATATCGGCGCTGGCCTCGCAGCAATTGGTTCCGGCGCTGCCGCAATCGGTGTTGGTAACGTAGCAGGCAACTTTCTTGCTGGCGCATTGCGTAACCCATCCGCAGCTGCATCGCAGACTGCAACACTATTCATCGGTCTCGCATTCGCAGAAGCACTTGGTATCTTTGCATTCCTCGTGTCCTTGCTGCTGATGTTTGCTGTCTAAGACGACAACCGATACACACACCCTTACGGCTGGCTGGCGTGATACGTCGCGCCAGCCGGTAACCAGTCGGACTTTCGGGGGCCAAAATGGCAACAGAAGCAGTTGAACACGCAGCAAGCGCCTGTGTCGGCCCGTCGGGCAGCGCTATTGGGATGCCGCAACTTTGCGCGGATTGGATTCCCAACCAGATATTCTGGTTGTTAGTCACACTTGTTGTGATCTACCTTGTGCTTTCTCGCGTTGCATTACCACGGATCGCATCCGTACTTGCAGAGCGGTCTGGTACAATAACAAATGATATTGCCGCTGCCGAAGACCTCAAGGTAAGAGTCAAAGAGGCTGAAGCTGCCTACGACAAAGCACTTGCAGACGCGCGTTCTGAAGCTGCCAAGATTGTTGCAGTAGCGAAAGCTGAAATTCAGTCAGAGCTAGATGTAGAGCTGGCCAAGGCTGACGCCAAGATCTCGGCTAAGACCGTAGAAAGCGAAGCTGCGATCACAGAAATTCGCGACGGTGCTGTCAAGAGTGTCACTGCAGTGGCGAAAGACACCGCCGGTGAAATAGTTGCGGCGCTTGGTGGCAAGGCTGATGCAAAAACGGTCACTGCTGCTGTCACTGCTCGGATGAAAGGGTAATCTCATGAAATATCTTATGACTGCCCTAACGGTCGTGACTGCATCCCCTGCGTTTGCTGCCGGCGACAGGTTCTTTGACAACGCGAACACAGACTTTATTGTTCTGGTCTCGTTCCTCGCATTTGTTGGCATCCTCTATTATTACAAAGTGCCTTCCAAAGTGGGTGAATTGTTGGACGGCCGTGCTGCTGGCATTAAGTCTGACTTGGACGAGGCGCGTGCGCTGCGTGAGGAAGCTAAGCTGTTACTGGCCTCTTACGAACGGAAGCAGAAAGAAGTTCAAGAGCAGGCCGACCGTATTGTCGCCTCTGCGAAGGACGAAGCTGCGAAAGCTGCTGTGGCCGCGAAAGAAGACATTATTGCGTCTGTTGCTCGTCGTCTGGCGAGTGCGGAAGAGCAGATTGAGGCCGCGCAAGCAGCCGCGATCAAAGATATTCGTAATCAAGCCGTTATTGTTGCTGTGGGCGCTGCCCGCGACATTATTGCAAAGCAGATGGATGCTGCCGGTACCGCTGCGTTGATCGACGATGCGATTGTTCAAGTGGGTGCAAAGCTGCACTAGCCCAACACGTCAGATCTAAAGAGTTAGAAAACCCAGTTGCAGTGATGCATCTGGGTTTTTGCGTATTGCGGCTGCGGGATGTCACGCCTAGCTTTACACAATGAACAAATTCATTTTCGCAGCATTAGCTGCCACTTTAATTGCCCCACAGGCTGCAACAGCGCAATTTTCTCCAAATATTGAGTTTTTATACGAGCAACCGATGGAGGGCGTCTATTGGCAAGCATGGTCTGGTGTCGCACTTGGGTCTGACCTTGAGGGCGTCAATCGGATGTACCTTCTGGGCGTTGGCAAGCTTGGCGACTTTGCTGGTATTTACGAGGTAAATTGTTGGGAGCCGCCCCTATCGTATTGGGTGACAGTCGCTGACACGATGCGCGTGGAACAGGTTCCGCCTGAGGCGATGGAAGCCTTGTTTATATATGCCTGCGGAGGGTGAAATCTATCGCTCTGCCTCGTGCTCAAACCGTTTCTTAGCGAACCGTTCGTTGCGGTCCGCCTTTTGCTGATCATTAAGCGCACCTTCGACGTAGTCCATGTGTGCTGTCACTGCCGCACGCGCGCCGTCTCTATCGCGTGCTTGCAAAGCCGCGTTAATCGCACGGTGCTGGTCAAGAAGATGATCTCGCGTCATACGCTGTTTGAACATTACGGAGCGGTTGTAGAACACACCTTCGCGCAATAATTCATACATCGAACGCATCATGTGCAACATGACGATGTTGTGGCTCGCTTCAATGATTGCGAGATGAAAATCTGCGTCAAGCTCGGACTCGTCGGTTGGATTACGCTTTTGGTGGGCGATTTCCATCTTAAGGAAGATACTGTCAATGACGGCCAAATCTGTGTCGGATCCAACATGGGCGGCGCGATCTGCGGCCAACCCTTCCATATCGCGCCGGAAGCTGATGTAGTCGAACACTGCTTCGTCATGGGTCGCAAAAAGCGTGATCAGGGCAGGGGCAAAGGCAGAGCCCAAAACGTCAGCCACAAACACGCCAGCACCCGCTTTTGCGACAAGTAAACCACGGTTTTGCAGGTTCGCAAGCGCCTCGCGCAAAGAGGGCCGCGAGACACTCATCCGCTCAGAAAGTTCGCGTTCTGACGGAAGCCGTTCGCCAGGGCGCAAAATGCCACGTAGGATCAAGCCTTCGACTTGGCGCACGACGCCTTGTGACAGTTTTTCTTGCTGGACTGGTTCAAACGGCATTTGGTCCTCCGATACTGGTCAGATTATATGACCAGTACTTCAGTATCACAAACGAAAAGGGGCCGTCTGACGTGACGACCCCAGTTGTAGACATTTTGACGCTGGGTTTAGTTTGGCGTTATGACAATATCGACCCGACGGTTCTGGGAGCGGCCTTCTGCTGTCAGATTGGTTGCAACAGGTGCATCCTCTCCGCGGCCCACAGAGCGGAGGCGTTGTGGTGATACACCTGCGTTCATGAGAACAGAGGTTACAGCCTGTGCCCGGCGCTGAGATAAATCAAAGTTATAAGACGCTTCGCCGACGTTATCGGTATGGCCGATGACGTTGATTGTAGATGATGGGTTATTGTTCAGGGAACGCGCCACGGCGAACAGATCGTTCTGGGCTGTGCCGGAGACTGTCGCGCTGTCTGTCGCAAACAGAATGTTGTTTGGCAGCGTTACTGTCAGGTTGTTACCGTTGTTAACAAGGCCGACGTTGCTGCCAAGCGATTGGCGCAATTCTTCTTCTTGGCGATCAAGGAATGACCCGATGCCACCGCCCGCAGTTGCGCCGAGAAGTGCGCCAACGGCCGCCCGCTGCCCGCGTTCGCTGCGGTTGTCGGCTGTTGCCACACCGAGCAAAGCACCCGCAAGTGCGCCCATTGCTGCACCGTTACGTGTGTTGACGTTGTCGTTTGGGCCACCTGTGCCAGAGCAGGCAGTGACGGCGATTAAAGAAGTGGCCGCGAAAATCATTGGGAGTTTCGAAAAGGTCATGTTTTCAGTCCAGTTGTGTAAGCGTTAAAGCGCAGTTGATACCCTATCTATGCCGGAACGCCGCCTGATATCCAATAACGATACGTCTGATAGGTGATTTCCGCCCGTTTCTTATGGGCTTGATGCCACGTCTTGGCGTGCGGCTTCCCAAGCGAGCATCGCGCGTTTGCGCGGTAGTCCCCAGTGATAGCCTCCTAATTCGCCAGATTTGCGCAGCGCGCGGTGGCAGGGAATCAGCCATGAGATTGGGTTGCGTCCAACGGCGGTGCCGACTGCTCGAACGGCTTTTGGCGTTCCGATAGCCCCGGCGATTTCAGAATATGTGGTGACTTGGCCGGTTGGAATTTGAAGAAGGGCCTCCCAAACTTTAATCTGGAAAGGAGCGCCAATAAGGTGAAGTGGTGTTGTTTGGTCGGTGCGGTCGAAGGCGGCTGTGACCCATGGTTTCAGATGGTCCGGGTTATGGGTGAAGGTGGCCTTGGGCCAGCGGGATTGCAGGTCAGCGTAGGCTGCATCGTCGTCTGGAGTTTCTGCGAAAGCCGCGCCGCAGATACCCTTGTCAGTTCCCATGACCAATGTGGGTCCAAAGGGGCTGTCGAACCATCCGTAGTATATGGTCAGGCCTGCGCCACCTTTGGCAAAGTCTCCGGGGCTCATCGCCTCCCAAGTTAGGAACATATCGTGCAGGCGGCCTGACCCGGACAAGCCGACCGCGTCTGCTGTGGCGAGTGTGGTGAACCGGTCCCGCAGGAGGGTCTTGGCATGGCCCAAGGCCAGATATTGTTGATAACGCTTGGGTGATACCCCAACCCATTGCGAAAAAAGACGCTGGAAATGGGCAGGTGACATGCTCATCTGAGTGGCAAGGCTGTCGAGCGTTAACGGCGTGTCGGCTTGATCAATCAAGTCGATGGCACGGGCCATGACGGCATAATGATATGTGTTTTCGGTCATACTGTTAGGATAGCGGATTGCAGGTGTGAAATGCGACCCGGATATTGCGGTTTGTGTGAGGGGGCGGCATACCAATGTTATGGCAAAGCAACTTGACTACCACACCATCCGCGAGATTTTCACGCGATTTCACGGCGCTGAGGCAGAACCGAAAGGCGAGCTGGAGCATGTGAACGTTTACACGCTTGTTGTGGCCGTCGCCCTGTCTGCCCAAGCGACTGACGCGGGTGTGAACAAAGCGACGCGTGGGTTATTTGCGATTGCAGATACGCCGCAGAAAATGCTCGATCTTGGGCTTGAGGGCGTGACGGAGCATATCAAATCCATTGGTCTGTTTCGCAACAAGGCCAAGAATGTCATCAGGTTGAGCCAGATATTGGTGGATGACTACGATAGTATGGTCCCAAATTCGCGCGCGGCGTTGCAATCACTTCCCGGTGTTGGGCGTAAGACTGCCAATGTTGTGTTGAACATGTGGTGGGGCCAGCCTGCTCAGGCGGTTGATACGCATATTTTCCGGGTCGGAAATCGATCAGGCATTGCCCCAGGCAAAGACGTGGATGCAGTTGAACGCGCGGTTGAAGATCATGTCCCAGCTGACTTCCAATTGCACGCACACCACTGGCTTATTTTGCACGGTCGCTATACTTGCGTCGCGAGAAAACCAAAATGCGCGGCTTGTTTAATCCGCGATCTCTGTATGTTTGAGGAAAAGAACCTATGAGCGCTTATGATGTGATCGGGATTGGCAATGCCATCGTGGATGTGATTGCCCCGGCTGACGATACGTTTCTGGATCACATGGGGATCGAGAAAGGCATCATGCAGTTGATTGAACGTGATCGGGCAGAAGTGCTTTATGCCGCAATGGCTGAACGCGTGCAGACGCCGGGTGGGTCTGTTGCGAATACGATCGCTGGCATTGGCGCTTTGGGCTTGTCGACGGCGTTCATTGGTAAAGTGAAGGACGACGCGCTGGGTCGGTTCTATGCCAAAGGCATGGAAGAGGCTGGGACGACGTTCCCAAATGTGCCTGTTGCGGGTGCAAATGATCCAACTTCACGATCCATGATCTTTGTGTCCCCAGATGGGGAGCGGTCTATGAACACCTATCTCGGCGCTGGTGCTGATATCAGCAGTTCTGACGTTGATGCAGCGGTGTTTGAGGACGGGAAAATTCTATTCCTTGAGGGCTATTTGTTCGACAAGGATGACGGCAAGACAGCCTTTGCTGAAGCCGCAGCGCAGATGAAGGCGGCAGGTGGTCGTACAGGAATCACATTGTCTGACCCGTTCTGTGCAGACCGGCATCGTGTGGATTTCCTGCGGTTAATCACTGAAAGTATGGATTTTGCGATTGGGAATGAGGCGGAATGGACAACGCTTTATGAAACGGACGATTTGGAAGTCGCACTGACCAAAGCGGCGGCGGTGTGTGATATCATCGTTTGTACGCGCTCAGGTGAGCCAGTGGTTGTGCGTCAAGGCGGCAAACGGATCGAAGTGCCTGTCACGCCTGTAACGCCTGTTGATGCAACGGGCGCAGGTGATCAATTTGCTGCAGGGTTCTTGTTTGGCTTGGCAACGGGCCGCGAATTGGATGTTTGCGGCGCGATGGGTGTGTTGGCTGCAAGTGAAGTAATCTGCCATATTGGGCCACGGCCCAAGGCAAACATCACTGCGATGCTTAAGCAAGCTGGGCTGCTTTAAGCCACATTTGATCGAGGTCGTCGATTGCGTCGCGATCAAACTGGTCCTCTTGTTTCCAGTATTTTCCTGACGGAACATAATATCCAAGGCGGGCTTCTTCATTGAGGGCCGCCGCGGCAAGTGCCGCGTCGTGTTGGACCGGTATGCTCGCAGGGGCGGCGTGCAAGGTCGTGCGCGGGAACGTCAGACGGCTGGGATCAACGGACAAGTTCACCATCGCACAGTTGTTTTGGGCCGCAACGATGTCGAGGCGGGCTGATTTTGCCTCAAGACTGCGAAGGCTTATGTCTTTGCGCAATGGGTCCGCGGTTCCATTGCCGTAAAAATGGGTTTGAGCGCCATCATAAGTCATGTCACACCCCATCATTGCAATGACTGCTGGCTTTAACGCACCCAAGGCCCAATAGGCGGCCGTGAACGCCATAGTACCGCCTGCGTAGACAAACCCACCAAACGAATTTTGGATGGGGACGTAGTCGGTTGAGGTCACAATTGTCTGGCCAGATTTCAATGTGTGGGGCCTGCGATCAATTGGAAAGTCATCAGGGTGGATAAGGACATCCCAATCGGGTCGCACAGACCAAGCGTTGTTCACGGCCAAGATCAAATCAAACGCTGATCTATCCCATGATTTGGCTCGAATAACCGCTGGAGCGCTTCCAAGTATCAGGACTATTTTTGGCATATTCTTCCTCTCTGCATAGCGCAAAATTAATGTGTTCCAACGTGAAGGCCAGAGAAGTTTTGATAGGAAAAAAGCCTTGGTAGACATATTGTAGGCCAAAAGAAGCGAGCGGTGTCGGCAAGGTACGCGGCCTATCTTATGCGATATTTTTTGCTACTTTTGGTTATTCAACATCGTAACGAGCGCCGTGCGAGGTGGCGCAGGTGCCTAACATCGCTCACGGCATGCTCTCCTTTACGAGGCTTAGTCACCCAGCTTTGCATGGACCTCATGCAAATCGATCTCTCCGATTGGCATCTTGTTGCCTGGGTTTTCAAAGTCGTACTTGAAAAGTTCAAAATCTTTTTTGTAGATTTCATAGATCAGGTGCATGGACAGGTCATCAAAGTAGTCTTCAACGGGATGGGCGCGTTTTGGTCCATGTCCTTCGCTTTCGTTGAAGCGAGGGATCGCGTTGATGTCGACGGAAATTGGCGTCTCGATACTATCGAGGACCTGTTGCATGCCGTCGTTGAACTGTTCGGTCCAGAAAATCTTGTTGTAGCGACCACCGTTCACAATGAATGTGGACACATGACCGGACATGGCTGACCAGTGAATGTCAGGTTCCATTGGGCGGCGAAAACGGATGCTGTCTCGTGCAAAAAGCAGAAACCGCCGGAATGATTTGATTTGGTCAAACTGGAAACCGTCGTCTGGGCTACCCACTTCGATACCATATTTCTGAACCAGCAAAGGGACAAGGTTGCCCCGGTAGTATTTGCCATTGCGTTGGATACCGCAGATTTTGTCGAAGAACGACGAAAGTATGCGTGTGTAAGGATTACGCACACAGGTAAATGCGTAGCTTGTATGGTTCATCACGTTTTGCGTGATCGGCTGATGGCTGTGATCAAGCGCCCATTTGTGCATGCCTTGCTTGGCATCATGTATGTCGCCGTCAAAAAACTTACCTTGATCAGAGTAGTACATAATCTGACCAATGGTCGAACAGGCGCATTTCGGCACGACCCGATATATGACGCTTTCGCTTTCTGTCATCCAAACGCCGGGGAACCCCATAAAGTATAACTCCAAATTGCGACGAAAATGCCGCGTCATCATCACTGCTTAAGCTTTCGAAACCAGAAAGCAAAGAAACCCTATTTATTCAATGTACATTTCTTGTATGACGGCAGGACTATCACTCAACTGTGGCGATATAAGTTCACGAAATGTCAAAAATTGCGTTTTTATTACTGTGTCATAAAGATCCGGACGCCATAATTCGGCAAGCCCAGCAGCTCACGGCGGCTGGGGATTATCTTGCTGTTCACTTTGATGCGCGCGCGCCGCAGGCCGCATATGACAAAATCAAAACTGCTTTGACGGGAAATGCCGCCGTCACGTTTGTCACGAAGCGGGTCAAATGTGGCTGGGGCGAGTGGAGCCTTGTGCAAGCTACGATCAACACAGTTGAAGCCGCGGTAGCAGCGTTCCCTCAGGCATCCCATTTCTATATGGTTTCAGGCGATTGCATGCCGGTTAAATCAGCGAATTATCTCCATAATTTCCTAGACGGGGCTGATGTCGACTACGTTGAGAGCGTTGACTATTTTGAGAGTAATTGGATCAAGACTGGCTTTCGCAAAGAACGCCTGATCTACCGGCATTGGTTCAATGAACGGACGCAGAAATGGTGGTTTTACACCAGCTTCAACTTGCAGCGCCGGTTCAACATTACGCGTGATGTGCCGTCAGATATCCAGATGATGATTGGCAGCCAATGGTGGTGTTTGCGAAGACGTACAATCGAGGCTTTGCTTGCGTTTGTCGCCAAGCGAAGGGATGTGATGCGGTTTTTCCAAACCACATGGATTCCTGATGAGACTTTTTTCCAAACGCTGGTCCGTCATCTGGTGCCGGGCGCTGAGATCAAATCGCGCACGCTGACGTTTCTGATGTTTACGGATTATGGGATGCCGGTGACATTCTATAATGATCACTATGATCTGCTGTTGGGTCAGGACGCGCTGTTTGCACGCAAAATTAGCCCAGAGGCTGTGGAGCTAAAAGAAAGGTTGGGCGAGTTGTTTGTGTCGGATCGTAAAGATTTTCTGATCTCGAACGAGGGTCATAATTTATTTGGGTTCTTGTCTGGCCGTGGCCGCGTTGGCCGTCGTTTTGGCACTAGGATTTGGGAACGCGAGTCTACGTTGTGCCGTGATCATGAGCTTATGATTGTTGCTTGCAAGAAGTGGCACGTTGCAAAGCGGCTTGTGGGAGCGATCAAGGATCATACAGACATTCCCGCAATGGAGTTCCTGTTTAACGAGGTCAGTGGCGATATGCCTGACCTTGGTGGATTGGAGAACTCTGTTGATAAACGCGCCCGCCATCGGCGTGCGTTGATCCGGATGCTGTTTGATCATAACGGTCAGAATCAGATGGTGATTTGTCTCGACCCCGCGAATTTTGATTTGATTGAAGATTTTGTGAGCGACCGTGCCAAGGTACGTTTGCTGGAGATCAGTTGCGAGTTTTCGGACGACTACCTTGAGGGTCACGCCAAACGTGTCGGGCTTGCTTCTGAACATAGTCCAGCTGATACGATAGCACAGTTGATTCCCACGCTCCGCAATGACGTTAATTTTGAAAGCGAGCGTTTGAGCGATGCTAACTTTGCCCATTTTGAGCGGCTGCGTGAGCGGGCTGAGTTATCTGAACAAGTATCTGTTTTGATGAGGTTCTTGGCTGTTGATGACGCGACTGCGACAGTGCTTGCTGAAACCCCGCATCTATTTATTGACTGAGGTGTCCAATGGACTTTGACTATGATGACCAGAATATCTTTGCCAAGATTTTACGTGGAGAAATTCCAAACAAGACGGTGTTTGAAAATGATCATGCACTGGCGTTTAATGATCTTTATCCACAAGCCCCAGTGCATGCGCTCGTGATCCCAAAGGGGCCGTACATGAGTTTGGACCACTTTGCGCGTGATGCTAGTCCGGTGGAGCAGGTTGGGTTTTTTGCGGCTGTGGCTGAGGTTTGTAAGATTACCGGTGTTGACGCAGGCTTTCGCGCGATTGCCAATACACGCAGCGATGGCGTACAGGACGTGCCGCATTTTCACATGCATATCATCGGCGGTAAGCCCTTGGGACGTATGTTGCCAAAGTGAGCGCTACCGCGCATTTCTGATTTGAGCAGGAGGCATGTGTGACGTGCCTCTTTTGCGTTTGTGCTGTATGGATATGCGGGATGCCTCCCGGCGGGGAGTTGTTATGGCCAAATGAAGGCGATTAGCGTCCTGATGTCAGGGCGAGGAAGACGTCTTCGAGGTCGGATTGTTCTGTGCTGATATCGGCGATTTTGATGTTTGCCGTGCGCAGAATGTCGAGGATTTGGTCCGCGCTTGTTGTGTTGGTGTGATAGCTGAACGCGAGCGTGCCGTCGGGGCGAGATTGACCCGTTATGTTTGTGGGCAGATTGGGCATGATTGTTTCTGTTTCTGGGCGGACAACGAGCGTTTTGCTGTCGAGGCGTCCCAGTAAGTTAGACGTGGTGTCCCGCACAATCAGATCACCATGGTTGATGATTGCGATTTCGTCACACATTTCTTGGGCTTCTTCTAGGTAATGTGTGGTGAGGATGATCGTTGTGCCTTGTTTATTCAGTTTGCGCACATTGGCCCAGAGCATATTGCGCAGTGCAATATCGACCCCTGCTGTTGGTTCATCAAGGACAAGGATATGGGGGGTATGCACGAGCGCTTTGCCCATCAGAAGGCGCCGCCGCATGCCACCTGAGAGCGATCGCGCGTAGGCGTCTGCTTTGTCTGTCAGACCGATAAATTCTAGGATTTCGTTAGTTTTACGTTTGGATTTTGGCACGCCGTAAAGGCCGGCTTGTACGTTCAGTGATCCACGCGGCGTGAAGAATGCATCAAGGTGCGGTTCTTGCGGCATGATCCCGATGGACGCGCGTGATTGCCGTGGGTTTGCGTCCTGATCAAACCCCCAGATTTTCACACTACCTTCAGTTTTTGTCACAAGCCCTGCGAGAATATTGATCAGTGTTGATTTGCCTGCCCCGTTTGGTCCGAGCAGCCCAAAGATCGACCCACGTTTGATATTGAGGTCGATGCCGTTAAGCGCATCTTTTGCCTCAGATTTTCCTGTAGCCGCGTAGGTTTTGCGAAGTCCTGCAATTTCGATGGCATTCTGGGTCATGCTGGTCTTTCGATGAGTGTAAGGCTGGCAATGAGCGTGAGGCTGGGCTATCAAGGCGTTCAGACAGTCGCAACCCACCTCTAATCAAGCAGGCCCCTTATGACCACACCCGCACCTGAGACCCGTATCGTATCTGAGTGGCGCGTGGCCTGTGATGGTGGTGGTGTTTCGTCGGGCCATCCGCGTGTTTGGTATTCGATCCCGCAAGATAAGGGCTTTGTTGAATGTGGGTATTGCGATGCAAAGATCGTCCACGAGGACTTCAAAGACAGCGTTTAAGTGAAACGTTTGGCCCAGCTTTTTGTTGGGTTGCTGGGTATCGTCTTACTTTATCTGTTGGCTGCTGTTGGAGGCGCACTTGTGCCCGGTCCGGTCGCCCAAGTCTCTGGTGGCAAAGACACGACAATTGTTCTGGTCGCTGGCCCCATTCATTATGATCTGCTGCTGCCCACTGATACGGCGACATTACAAGCGTTTGGCTTCTTGGAAGAGGTTGGAATGACGATTGGCGATGCTGATTGGATTGTCGTGGGCTGGGGAAGTCGTGCGTTTTACACAGCTACAGGAACCTACGCTGACCTCAATGCGAGTGTGATCTGGGATGCCGCCACTGGCGATGCGTCGGTGTTTCGCTTCGATTTGGCTTACGGTGATTGGACTGAAGTTGGATCGTCTGTTGTGATAAGCCACGAACAGCTTGCCCTTTTGCGCGGGCAAATCTTGCAAGACCTAGATCGTGATGACGCTGGTGGTGCCGTTCTAATTCCGGGTGCCGCTCTGTCTGCGACGGATGTGTTTTATGAAGCCAATGGCCACTTTTCTATTTTGAGAACCTGCAATGTCTGGATCGCCGACGTGTTGCGCGGTGCAGGCGTGCCGATGGGGATTTGGACGCCAACGCCATATTCGGTAAGTCTTTCCCGCTGGTGGTTTGGCTAAGGCGTAAACCGACTAGTAGACGCGTCTGGAACATGGCAAAACCAATGCAAC
>JAPKCP010000439.1 GCA_028822885.1 Yoonia sp.
GTCGGTGATCTGTGCCGCAAACGGGGCAAAGTCTCGCCAAAGTGCCACTGCCTCATCTTTCCAAGCCAAAAGCCCACGATCCAGCCATCCAGCGTGACCATCAAGCGGCATTGACCAAAAGATGGCAGCTTTGGGCGTATCTTCACCCGGCAATGTTCCAATCGGCAAAACCCCGACCATCCGGTCCGCGCGGCGATAGCGCTGGCGTAGCATATCCATCGGCAAGTCCGTGTCGGGCCAATCAACCGTTCCCCAAATCGCACTATATGCCAGTGGATGCGACGCTATCGGCGAAAGTGGTGATCCTTTCCCGGCGCTGTCAACAACTAGATCAAACGCGCCAAAACCGCGACCATCGACGGTGGTCAGACTCCCATTTGCGACGCTCACAATCTCAGCACTGCTTTGCAAGAATATATTGGGGGTCTTCGCAGTAACAAAAAATGCATCAAAAAAACTTGCCCGGTGAATGGCAAGTCCACGTTGCTTCTGGTCATAATTGACGTCCAAAACACGTCTGCCTGACGGCACAACATGCCCCAGCATCCGCGTGATCATATTGCCCTTCGCACGAGTCAAATCCCCGGCGCCGACTGTATCAAGAGCCGCCTGACCTATCGGTTGAATGGCTAAACCTGACCCCACAGGGCGCGGTTGGTCGAATTGATCAAAGACGGTTACTTCATGATCCTGATCCGCCAACATGCTCGCGACAGCCAATCCACTGATACCGTCACCCACAATTCCGATCATACTCATCTGAGGCCTCTTGCATCGTTTCCAACATAACACTGCGCCCGTTGTCCTTAGACCATGGGCCACATTGCCCTTTTGCTCGTGGGAACCTTACATCTTTACCCCCAAGGGACAGGGGCCTATAAGCCCGGTCATGAGAGATCTAATGTTGATCCAGATACGAATTATTCACCCGGCCGTCTGACCACCAGATTTGCCGGGCCTCAGGTGTTGCGACCGCGCGCCGCCCTTCACCCTATGATGTGATTTGACCCAAAGGACGCCACCCATGTGCGCCGACACACCTGAATATAAATCGACCCTGAACTTGCCGAAAACTGACTTCCCGATGCGGGCAGGTTTGCCGAAACGCGAACCCGAATGGTTAGACCGCTGGAACACCATCGGCGTCTATGACCGCCTGCGCGATAAAGCCGTTGCTGAAAAGCGCCCGCCTTTCACCCTGCACGACGGCCCGCCTTATGCGAACGGCCACCTGCATATCGGCCACGCGCTGAACAAGATCCTCAAAGATTTCGTGGTCCGCTCGCAGCAGATGATGGGCAAAGACGCGCGCTATATCCCCGGTTGGGATTGCCACGGTCTGCCGATTGAATGGAAAATAGAAGAGAAATACCGCAACAAAGGCCGCGACAAAGACGACGTGCCTGTGGTTGAGTTCCGCCAAGAATGCCGTGAATTCGCAGCTGGGTGGGTCGATATTCAGCGCGAAGAATTCAAACGCCTTGGCGTGACGGGTAAGTGGGAGAACCCCTACCTGACAATGGATTTCCACGCCGAACGTGTAATTGCCGAAGAATTCCAGAAGTTCTTGATGAACGGGACGCTGTATCAAGGCTCCAAGCCTGTGATGTGGTCACCTGTTGAGAAAACAGCGCT
>JAPKCP010000167.1 GCA_028822885.1 Yoonia sp.
GTAAACGACATGGAAACATTCCTTCTTGAAGATTTCCGAGGATGGGTGGCATGCTTAGAGACGCATTGGCACTCGCCACACCTGAGTGCCAATGTTTTGGATTTGGGTATCCTGAAAGGCCACTACAATAGGTGATTGAACTATATTTCATCAAAAAAATTTATCAGAAATTTAGACACCTTGTCGCCTGCCTCAGGCTCTTACTTTGCTTTTTTCCCACCAATCGCTATCGTCGGCTTACCTGAGAGCGAATTGGCAGTGGCAGAGACTTTTGGCTTCTCTTTCTTTGGTTTTTTGGTCTCTTTATTGGTATTTTTACCTTTAGCCATTGTGTGTCCTTCCAAATTGCAGCGGTCCAGTGCCAAATTGACAAAGGGTGACTGCCGTATACACCACTTGCCACTCAAAGGCGCGCGGTGGATTTTCTTTTCGACTTATGTTGAATGTTGCTGTTTCTCTTTGGCTTCATCCAGCACGCGTTGCTGCCCACGCGATACGGTCATAATAGGTGACCTAAACATTGCGTTTGCCGCGGCGAAATCTTCGGCTGTGTCGATCTCAGTCCAGTTCAAACCAGTGATGTCTATTGCGTGAAATGGCATCCCTTTATCGACCAGTCGTTCATAGGCGGCATCATAACTGTCCTTAAAGGACGCCCTACTTTCCATCATCTGCGTCAGCTCAGCAAAGAGCACTGGCCCAGTAACAGCACTGATTTTTGCGATACCAATAGATTCACCCAAAGCTACCGATGGGTCGACCTGTCTCCCGATCTGCGTCACGCGCATCTGGTCATCTGCGATCACCTTCACCTCTTCGTCCGCCAGCGCGACATTACGATCAACACAAAGAACATTCGGTAATTCATTATCCATGAGTTGGCGTAAAATCTTGGCGTCAAAAACGACATCAGCGTCAAATTTGATAAATTCAGACGTCCCTATCGCAGACCCAGCCAGCATCAGGGAATAGCCGGTGTTAGTATCGCGATACCGTTCGTTGATCACATAGGTGACCCTAATACCGCGAAACGTTTTGTCGACGAATTTCTTAATGTCATCGGCCCGATGCCCAAGGACCAGCACGAACTGAGACATGCCACAGCTTAAGCAGTTGCGAATCAAACGTTCAAGAATGGTGGATCCACCGACGGACAACAGGCATTTGGCGCTGGTATCTGTCAGGGGGCTTAGCGGTGATCCGATACCCGCTGCGAGTATAACAGCCATCGGTGGGCGATTGCGTTCATGTTTCATAGTGAAAACCTCCAAAATAGGCTGTGTTGAAGTGGACTCGCATTTAACATTAACTTTTTGTTTTTAAGCTATATTTCCGGCCCTAAATCAAGATTCATAGATACCAAATGCACGCACATTAACACCCCCCAATGCATCATGCCTTTTTCAAATGCAGAAAATTCAGGAAAGAGCGATTTCTGCGGAAAAACACTGCGATGCGAGCACAAAAAATAAGATTTAGAATGTAGCGTGAGCACCTATTTGTATCACGCCTTTTGCATTTGCTGCAATGCAGGAAAGATCTTGGTCAGCTTACGGAGATTGGGGCGTGGTAGATCGATTCTTGCGCCAAGCGGGCTGAAAACCCAAGTATCTGTTCAGGTCAAAAGATCGGACAGAGGCGACCAGACTAAAAGACCGCGCATGGCGACCAAAAGGGGATCAGTCCGACCGCCACCGCTGCCCGACATCAACGCCGTGCTGTGCAGCTTGAAATTAGGGACCTGCCAGCGCCTCGAATACCGCCTCACGATCTGACAGGACTAACAAAAGGACCAAGTCGCCCGGCTCGACCCTCTTTAGTATCAACTTAGCTCCGGATGACGGCGAACTAGCACGCAAAATGTGTTCGACTGCAAAGCCCGCGGCATTGGCTGAGGACGCTATTCGGTTTGGCACATCCCCAAGTGTCCGACCGCGCAAATAATCAGCGATTTCTGCAACGACAATTAGATCAGGGTTAAATTGAAGCGCAGTTGTCGTGACTTCATTGATGTCATGATCTGAATGATCACCGGGTTGACTGAGCAAAAGAAACCGTCTTTGCGAGGGCATCGACGCCATAGCATTGCAAACGGCAGCAATCGAATGGGCGTTATGAGCAAAATCAACAACGATTTTCGCGCCATTGTAAGTGAATTCGTTGAACCGACCAGGGTTGTTTATCGGATCAGAAACAAAGCTGGATAGCCCCGAACGGATGGCTTTCGTGGGTGCGCCCAGCGCTATACACGTACAAATCGCCGCAAGCGCATTATGGATATTATGTTTGGCCGCACCTGATAAGGTTAGAGGCACTTCGGTCACAGCGATTGAAAACACCTCAGCTATGCCGTCGAAAAATATCAACGCACCGTCCCGCAGATAGGCGCAGGGTTGACCCAGTTTTTGCGCCTGAGCAATCTGTACCGATACGGAATCTAGTGAAAACCACCAGATAGACGATGTGACTTCACTTGCCGCATCAACGACATTTGGATCATCAGCGTTCAGGACCAAAACACCGTCAGGCGACAAGGTGCGTGCAACCGCAAACTTTGCCAGCGCCAAATCAGCCAATGTCGTTATGCCATATTCGCCCAAATGATCTGCGGCGATGTTTGTGACGACGGCGACGCGGGCACGGCGGGTAGCCAAACCACGGCGCAAGATACCGCCGCGTGCTACTTCCAAACATGCGACTTCGACCCGCGTATCGCGCAAAACCATGCGTGCGCCCCCCGGTCCCGAATAGTCGCCGCGATCAAGGATGTCGTCACCAACCTGCACCACGTCAGTTGAAGACTGCCCCACAACGTTCCCCGCCATACGCATAATCGCAGCACAAAGTCGGGTTGTCGTCGTCTTGCCGTTAGTGCCTGTGATGAACGCAAGTGGCACGTCCTGCAGATCTGACCATTGAACCGTGTCGGGTGTCGGCAAGTCTGCAAGTGGCCACGTCCGAGAGCCTATCCCATGACCAAGCGAAACCTCGTCATCGTCACATAGAATATCGACATCGTGCGCTGCTGCTGCTGCGATCAGAGAAATCAGAGCAGGATTTGCCTCTTGCGCCATAACCTCCTGCAAGTCTTTGATCATGCCATCAAACGGCTTTGCCGTTTCACCCAACACCTCGGCTGCGCAAAAATGCCACGCAGTTTGGGCGACAAAAATAGCAGAGTAGAGTTGATCAGGTGGTGCCGAAATCGCTAGATTTGCCCCCCCTTGGAACGCGCGGGAAATGAGATTTTCATCCCTCCACCCAAGGGCGTCTAACACCTGACGCGCGTGCTTTTCCCAAACTGCAATCAGATGCTCAGAGTTGATATCCTCAAAGTAAACGTCAACAATTGCACCAGTACGGTTCCACAGCAGGCTTGGTCCCGTTAGCCGCCGAACGGGATCAACACGGATGGAGCCGGCTTGCGCCCAGCTAATATCCAGTGCGGTTTCTAAATCTTCGATACGGTTCATAACGCCGCCCTTCGTTCAATCGCCGTCTTCGACATCGCCGCGCGCGAGCCGCACGCCACGTCCATCACGGATCATACCCAGATCACCATCGTTCATCTCCTCGAAAGGCACAGGTGCTTGCACGATCATCGACGCTGAGGTTGCCTGATCGCCCTGATCTGGTGCATTGAAATAAATGATCTGCTTCCAGCAACGTGGACTATTATCACCAAAAATAATCACAAGATCACCAGCTTTTGCCAGCGCGAGACTGGCGGCAACCGCATCTTCTTCATTCGGAATTACCGAAATCTGATCTTCTGAGACGCCATGCGATATCAATGCTGCCTTGAACAGTTTTGGTATTTCATCGTGTCCACGATTGCGTCGGTTATCGTCCGCCTTGCAGATGAAATAGTCGAAATGTCCCGCAAGCGTTTGAGCCGCATTAACCACATCAATGTCGCGACGATCACCCGGAATAGAGACGACGACAATGCGCTTGCCCTTGACGTCCAAACGGTCGGCAAGCCCTGCCATCGCGTTCATTGCTGCAGGATTATGACCATAATCTAAGATCACTTTGAACGGATGCTCATCAAAGACATTCATACGGCCGGGCGCCTGAAAGTAGCTGGTGTCGAAAGTGCGCAGGCCGTGGCGGATATTGTCCAGATCAACATCAAAGCTATAGGCCATAGCGGCCGCAAACATCGCGTTCTGTACGTTGTGCATTGCTTTGCCTTCAAGCGTCGCTGGGATGAGGTGCGACCACAATACAGGCATGTGCAAGCCGTTGTCGTACATGGTGAGCATATCGCCACTCATGCCCGGCTCTAGCACGATTGCCTTACCGCCAGCCTTAATATGCTCTTTCACCAGCGAATGACTGGGATTTACTGTGACGTAAAAAATGGAATCTACATCCGCATAATCAGCCATTTTCAGGCAATTGATGTCGTCAGCATTTAGAACTGCCGTTTGTGTAGCACTCTCAATCACGACACGTTTTACGATAGCCAGTTGCTCGACTGTTTCGATGCCACCTAAACCAATGTGGTCTGCTGATACGTTCAAACACGCGGCAACATCTGAATGCTGATAGCCCAGTCCACTGCGCACAAGCCCACCGCGTGCTGTTTCCATAACCGCGAAATCAACTGTCGGGTCACGTAGCACAATTTGGGCCGCTTTTGGGCCTGTCATGTCGCCTTTCACGCTCAGCTTTCCATCTACATAAACCCCGTCGGTCGAGGTCATGCCGACAACCTTGCCGCTGGTCTTCATGATATGGGCCAACATGCGCGAGGTCGTTGTCTTGCCGTTCGTCCCCGTAATCGCCGCAATTGGGATCCGGCTTTTCTGGCCCTGCGGAAACAGCATGTCGATCACTTCGCCAGCAACATCGCGCGGTTGACCCTCAGAGGGAGCCACATGCATGCGGAAACCGGGGGCTGCATTGACCTCGATGATCGCGCCACCAATGTCTTTGTAGGACTGCGCAATGTTGTCGATTAGGAAATCGACCCCACCCACATCAAGACCGACAGCCATAATCGCGCGTTCAGCCATATCGCGGTTATCAGGGTGAACGACATCAGTTAGATCAATGGCCGTACCGCCCGTGGAAAGGTTTGCAGTCGAGCGCAGGTAAAAAACCTCGCCCTCAGGCAAGACAGTGTCGACCGTATACCCGGCCTCGGCAATCAAGCGATTGGCTTGATTATCAATCTCAAGGTTCGTCAAAACCTTCTGATGACCGATGCCGCGACGCGGGTCTTGGTTCACGATATCAACGTGTTCAGTAATACTGTGCTTGCCATCACCGATGATATGACCGGGAACCCTTTTGGCCACTGCGACAAGCTTGTTATTCACAACCAGCATCCGGTGATCAAAGCCAGTCACGAAACTCTCAACGAGAATGGCAGCACTTTTTGAATGTCCCTCTGCCTCAGCAAAACCTGCCTCGACGTCTGCGTCGGTCCTAAGGTTAATAGAAACGCCCCTGCCGTGATTTGCATCCAAAGGTTTCAGCACAACCGGAAATCCGATCTTATGCGCGGCTTTTACCGCTCCCTTGGGGCTATAAACGATACGTTGCTGTGGCACAGGCAAACCAAGATCATTCAACAGATTGTGCGTGTCCTCCTTGTCACAAGAGATTTCCACTGCGATGTGTTTTGTCTCGGATGTGATGGTGGCTTGAATACGCTGTTGGTATTTACCATGCCCGAACTGTACGAGCGAACTTTCATTCAGCCTGATCCAAGGAATATCGCGATCCTGCGCAGCCTTGACCAATGAGCCAGTTGATGGGCCAAACTCTTTTCGCTGCGCATGGAGGACAAAGCCACGCAGTTCGACGTCCCAGTCAAATTCAGTATCAAATTCATAAGCGACCTGATCTTGTAATGACTTTGGAAGTAGATGCATCAATAGCCGCAGTGCAAGCTCGCCCGCGGCCAAACCAACGTCGCGCTGCCTGTAGGCATAAACCATGTTGTAATGCCCAACATCTCCCGTGCCGCGCGTCCGGCCAAAGGTCACATCCGTACCCGCAACATTTTGCACCTCAATGGCGCAATGCTCTAGGATATGGCCCATCCAAGTGCCTTCATCTTCGCGCAGGCGACGTAAAAATCCACCTTCTTTACCATAAGAGCAACCGTGGTCCGAAAGACCCGGCAGCGCTGCAACAAGCCCTTCAACGAAGTCAGTGCCAATTTTGGCAGAGGGCCAGTCCTCCAATACGCCCAGGTCAACGACGTGCCGTATGACTGGAAAGCTTGCCCAAACATTTGGGCCGACAAAGACATTGGTTGAGACTATTTTCAAATGAAGACCTCGTTGATTGATGATAATCCGCGACAGCGCGGTAGTTTAAGCGTCGGGGTTCGGTAAAGCGCAAAGCGCCAAGTGTTCTTGCGGTGGGTACCCGATGCGTGCCTTTAGATCATAACGGCATCCTTCGCCCAAGACGTCAAGACGTAAGCCGATAAGGCTTAGCGCCTCGCCCGGCTTTGCATCCCACATTGATGAATGGCTTAATTGGCTCGCATCGACAACAGTGACCGTACCACTTCCAACGACTTCCAACACGTTGTCAGGGTCGATAAAAGCGGCTGTGTCCTCGTCTATGCCAAGTCCGATAAGGAACGGATTGAACGATGACGCAGTGAGCAACCGTCCCAGTCGGTTGCGCTGCGTAAAATGTTGATCAATGATGACCGCATTTGTTAATCCAATACCGGGGGCCAATGTAACGGTCCCTTCTGCAGGGGTTTCATTGCCCTGACCGCCTGCAACCATGTGCTCAGACATGATCGACGCGCCCGCAGAGGTGCCCGCCACAGGGACACCAGCCGCGTTTTGCCGCCTGATCTTGGTCACCAAGAGTGTCCCACCAAGTATGGCCGACAACCGAAGCTGATTTCCACCCGTGATGAAAATACCCGTGGCACTATCCAGCATTTTTGAGAATTCTGGGTTATCACAATCTGCGCGGCGCGTGATGGGCAGAAAATCAACCTTGCCGGCTCCCAGATTGGAAAAGATACGATTGTAGTCTTCACCTGTTTCGTCCAACATCGATGCTGTTGGGATCACAACGATGTATGCATCCTGCCCACCAGAAAGCTCTACGAACTTGCTATGAATTTGCATTTCTTTGACGCGGTCTTCCCCGCCGCCAATTGGTATAATATACCCTCGCGTGTTTTCACCTGCCAATGATGCTGGGCACATAATCCTAAATATCCTTTGACTTCACTTAACTCACGCACTCACTAAGATTTTTTGGACCGCGCGCCTAAACCCTATGTCATTGATCCGACGAAGGTAATACGCCAAAGTCTGCATACCATCTGACTTTTGTGGCATTCTGCAAATTAGCTTGTGCTCATCACACCTTATGGGTGCTGCAAGCTTTGCAAATGAGAATAATAGGCAAAAATCCAACCTGAAACGTCACTTCGATGACGCCTGCAGTGTAGCGCATGTCGCACCGCTGGTTGGAGCAAGAGCCGTCCACCTCAGTCGCTAAGGGCCGCGAGCGACGACTG
>JAPKCP010000168.1 GCA_028822885.1 Yoonia sp.
CTTTCCACTGGGGCCGTGTAGCCGACGGTATCCGGTACGTTAATCGTCGTGGCGCCGGCCTTGATCGCAATTTCAACAGTGCGACACAGGTAATCTTCTTCAGTGCGTGTGGCATCCATTGGGGACCATTGCACATTATCGCACAGGTTGCGGGCGTGGGTGACCGTGTCGTGGATACGCTGCGCCATCTCGTCCATGTTCAAGTTCGGAATCGCGCGGTGTAAAGGTGAGGTGCCGATAAACGTATGAATGCGTGGGGATTTTGCGTGCTTCACAGCCGCCCAGCAGCGGTCAATGTCTTTGTAATTGGCGCGGGCCAACCCACAGATTGTCGCCGTTTTCGCAAGGCGCGAAATCTCAGACACAGCGTTGAAATCACCCTCAGAGGCAATAGGAAATCCGGCTTCGATAATATCGACGCCCATATCATCCAGCAATTCTGCGATCTCCAGCTTTTCGGCATGGCTCATCGTGGCACCGGGGGATTGTTCACCGTCACGTAATGTAGTGTCGAAGATCAGGACTTTTTCTTTTGTCATCGGTCCGTTCCTTATTAAATCTTATCTTTGGCGGCGGGCGTATGCCCAGAATCGCCGGAATTGGGTTCACCTGCGGGTTCGATCAGAAGCACTTGGGCTTCTTGCGCAGCACGCGGGCGGTGTATCTGGCCTTTGGGGACGATCACAAGCTCGCCGGGACCAAAGGTGACGCTGTCCGCACCTTCGTAATCCATCGTGACTTGACCTTGAATAACAAGGAAAAAGTCATCGGTATTGTCATGCTTGTGAAACGGGAATTCGCCCTGAAACTTAACCACCATCACGTCGTTACCATTGTAGCTGGCTACGACCTTGGGGTCCCAGTGGGTGTCAAATAGCGCAAGTTTTTGCGCCAAATTTACGGGTATCATAATGTTTTTCCTAGCTTCGCGGTCTTGGCGCTGTTCACCCCTGAGCGGTCGCGCCGAATGGCACGCTCAGAGGCAGCTAAGAAGAAGCAGGTCGCACGAAAGCCGCCCATTGGGCGCGGCAAAATCGATATGTGCGTTTCTGATCATGGTAGTGACCATACAACAGTCGTACTCAATGAAAAGTGTTTTTTGAGTTATTTTGGCGAAATGAAGTGGGAACGGGGTGGCCGTGCCGTGCCGAAGGCCTATGTGTCGATTTATGGAAAAAGCATTAGTTATCGGAGCAACGGGCGGCATCGGACGCGCGATTGTAAGCGGATTAGAGGCAAAAGGCGTGCAGGTCACGGGGGTGTCACGGCGTGACGGCCTTGATGTCACAAAACCTGAGACGATTGATCACGTCCTTGGGGGCCTGTCGGGACCCTATGATCTGATCTTCGTGGCTATCGGTATTTTGGCAAACGATGGCGGCGCGCCAGAAAAGTCTTTGTCGGCCTTGAACGCGCAAGTCATGCACGACGTCTTTGCGGTGAATACCATTGGCCCAGCGTTAATCTTGCGTCACGCGGCACGACTTTTGCCCAAAGACCGGCGTAGCGTGGTGGGTGTTTTATCTGCCCGAGTGGGGTCCATTGGGGATAACCAAATCGGAGGCTGGCATACCTATCGGGCCTCAAAGGCCGCGTTAAATCAAATTGTGCATGGTGCGGCGATTGAATTGGGGCGGACGCATAAGCACTCAATCTGCGTTGCGTTGCATCCGGGTACCGTTGAAACAGCCTTTACTGCTAAATATGCGGGGCGCCACAAGACTGTTTCTGCGTCTGAGGCTGCGGATAATTTGTTAAATGTGATGCGTGCATTGGATGGTAATGCGACTGGTGGCTTCTTTGATTATGCGGGGACTTCCGTGCCATGGTAAGGTTAGTTCTTGTCCTTGGTGATCAGCTTTCAGATAATCTGTCTGCATTGCGTAAGGCAGATAAAAAGACAGACATCATCGTCATGGCTGAGGTTCAGGATGAGGCGAGTTACGTCCCGCATCATCCCAAGAAGATCGCGTTTACGTTTGCGGCGATGCGTAAGTTTGCACAACGGCTCAGAACAGGCGGTTGGAATGTTACTTACACCCGTTTTGATGACCCCGATAATACCGGGTCAATTGTCGGAGAATTGATCCGCAGGGCATCTGAATATGGCGCGACTGGGGTGATCTATACCGAACCTGGCGAATGGCGTTTGATTTCAGCTTTAGCTGACGCGCCTCTGAAGACACATGGTCTGCCGGATGATCGGTTTATCGCGTCGCACCAAGATTTTGATGGTTGGGCCGAGGGTCGCAAGCAGTTGCGGATGGAATATTTTTACCGTGATATGCGCCGTAAAACGGACCTTCTTATGGACGGTGATAAGCCCGAAGGTGGTAAATGGAATTATGACCACGACAACCGCAAACCTGCCCCGGACGAGGTGGATTTTAACGGGCCAATGCGATTCGAACCAGATGAGATTGTCACAGATGTTCTGAGACTTGTTGAGGATAATTTTGGCAGTAATTTTGGTGACTTACACCCGTTTTGGTTTGCTACGGATCAGGCGCAAGCCCGCGCCCACTTGGTGCATTGGATCAAGAACGGCCTACCAAAATTTGGTGATTTTCAAGATGCGATGATGGTTGATCAAAAATTCATGTATCACGCAATCATTGGGCTTTACCTGAATGCCGGACTTTTGGACCCGCTTGAAGTTTGTCAAGCCGCTGAGAAGGCATACAAAAGTGGTGATGCACCACTGAATGCTGTCGAAGGGTTCATCCGGCAGATCATAGGTTGGCGCGAATATGTGCGTGGCATCTATTTTAGGGAAGGGCCGGACTACACAGCGCGCAACGAGCTAAATCATACACGCGATCTGCCAGCGCTATACTGGGGTGCAGACACCAAAATGAAGTGTATGTCCCAAGCCATTCAGCAAACAAAAGAAGAGGCTTATGCCCACCATATTCAGCGTCTCATGGTCACCGGAAACTTTGCGTTGCTTGCAGGAATCGAACCTGCGCAGGTTCATGAGTGGTATCTCGCAGTCTATGCGGACGCCTATGAATGGGTCGAGGCCCCAAACACAATTGGGATGAGCCAATTTGCTGACGGAGGTATCATTGCGTCAAAGCCATATGTCTCTAGCGGCAATTATATCGCCAAAATGTCTGATTACTGCAAGTCATGTGCCTATAAGGTGAAAGACAAAACGGGCCCAGACGCATGTCCCTTTAACGTATTGTATTGGCATTTCCTCACACGTCACCGGGATCACTTTTCGAACAATCCACGGATGGGCCAGATGTACGCGACGTGGGATCGGATGGCGCAAGACAAGCGCGATGTCATTATTGCAGACGCAGATGCATGGTTGGGTCGATTGGATTCGGGTGATATGGTCTAGCGAAACAAGCTCAGAAGGATCTCCAGATGAAAAGCGCGAAGCCTGACGTCGGTAAACCCGTTCCTGAAATGACATTTGCAAAAGTTGGTGGTGGCAATGTTACGGTTGGCGGTCTGCGTGACCGGTGGTCTTTGCTGGTTGTCTATCGTGGAAAGCACTGCCCACGGTGCAAGAAATACCTTAATAAATTCAACGCGATGTTGGCTGAGTGGGACGCAATTATGGATGTCGTCGTGGTTTCAGCTGACTCCGAAGACAAAGCCAATGCTGATGTGGCTGAATTTGGGTGGTCATTTGATTTGGGCTACGGGTTGACCGAGGCACAAATGCACGCGCTTGGCCTCTATGTGTCTGATCCGCTATCTGAGGCTGAAACAACAACACGTTTTGCCGAACCCGGAACCTTTGCGATCCGTCCCAACGGAGAGTTGATGCTGGTCGATATCTCAAACGGTCCTGCTGCGCGGCCCGATCTGGAAGAGCTGCTAGACGGCATGCGGTTCAATATTATAAATGATCGGCCTGTGCGTGGAACAGCTTGATACTAAATGAAAAGGGCAGCCAAACGGCTGCCCAAAATCTCACATTCGTTGATTAGGTTTATTCGGTTGCAGCAGGCTCTTCTGCCATAGCACCATCGTCCCACTGGCCTGAAATCTCTTGACCCGATGCATAGCGCATCGTGCCGACACCTTGGCGGCGACCGCCCTCGAATGTGCCTTCATAGATGTCGCCGTTTGCGTAGGTTGCTATGCCTTCGCCGTTGATTTCGCCGTCAGCCCATGTCCCGGTATAGGTAAAGCCGTCAGGTAACGTGATTGAACCAGTTCCATCGCGCTGCCCGTCCACAAACCTACCTTCATACACTGTGCCATCCGCGTATGTGGCTTTGCCTTGACCGTTGCGCTGACCTTCAGACCATTCGCCTTCGTAAATGTAGCCATCTGCGTAGGTCATTTTGCCGGTGCCGTGGTTCTTTGCGTTCAGGAATTGGCCTTCATACACAAGACCATTTTCATAAGTAGCGATACCGGTGCCATTTATGATGCCATTATCCCAATCACCTTCATAGGAAGAGCCGTCAGCGTAGATGATTTTACCTGTCCCATTTGCAAGATCAGCAGTGAAGCTACCAGAATACACGGACCCATCCGGGTACGTGACCTCGCCGTTGCCTTCAATCTGGCCATCAACCCAATCCCCGGTGTATTTGTAGCCGTCGGTGCCAATAAATGTCCCGGTGCCACTGCGCTTATCGTCAACGAAACCACCCTCATAGGTGTCTCCATTAGCGTATGTCACTTTACCATCGCCTTGACGCCTGCCAGCGGCCAGAGCGCCTTCGTAGATATCGCCATTTGGTTGTGCAAGACGGCCGCTACCCTCAATCTGGCCATCGACCCAGGTCCCTGTATACACAAGGCCATCCGCGGCTGTTAGCGTGCCTTGACCATCACGTTCGCCAGCTTTCAGGTTGCCCTCATAAACGGCGCCATCTGGGTAAGTGACTTGACCTTCGCCCTCTTTGACTCCGTTGATCCACGGCCCGCTATAAATATACCCATTCGTGCTGCGCATGGTGCCAGTCCCATGGTGCTGCGCATTCCGAAATTCGCCTTCGTAGACCACACCATTTGCGTAGCTCGCGATGCCGCGACCCGTGATGTTGCCGTCAGTCCAATCGCCTTCATAGGTGCCGCCATCGGCAAAGGTAATCTTGCCAGTGCCCTCGGGCTTACCGCTTGCGAACATTCCTTCATAAATCGATCCATTTGGGAATGTCGCAGTGCCGGTGCCACGAATTTCGCCATCACGCCATTCGCCAGTATATTCATACCCGTTCGGGAGCCGGTAAGTGCCTTGTCCATGTTGTTTGCCGTCGCGAAACTCGCCTTCGTAGACGCCACCGTCATCATATTGTTTTGTCTGTGTTTGCGCGTGTGCGGCCCCGGACAAAGTGACGCCCATACCTATCGTGACTGCAACTGCTGCGCCCTTTGGCCATCCGAACATCATTTAGGTTCCCCGTCTCGTATTTTTGGTTTTGTTGAAAGTAACCTGACTTCGCTTATTCGGACAATGATAAATTAGTGACGGGTCATTTGTATGCGTGGTCTGGGGTATCCTTGTGGCTTGCATATCACCTTCCCTTGGGCGGTCTTTCTGCTACATCGTGTTGCGAACCCAAGGGGATGCGCACGATGACGACCACCTTTCGCCTGACTATGGCCCAGTTGAACCCAACCGTTGGGGATCTCATTGGAAATGCTACCAAAGCCCATTCGGCATGGGTGGCGGCAAAGGATGCGGGGGCCGATATGGTCGCTTTGCCAGAGATGTTTATTGTGGGCTATTCGACCCAAGACCTTGTGATGAAACCCGCGTTCCATCAAGCTGCTGAGGCCGCAATTGTGGCGCTGGCTGCCAAATGTGCTGACGGTCCCACGATGGGTATTGGTGGGCCATATTTTGCTGATGATCGGCTTTATAACGCTTACTACATCTGCCGTGGTGGTGAGATTGTCGCGCGTCAGCTCAAGCATTTTCTGCCCAATTACAATGTCTTCGACGAGGTTCGTCAGTTTCGACGTGGTCCGATCCAAGGGCCCTACGCGATCCCGGGCGGCCCACGCATTGGTAGCCCAATCTGCGAAGACGCTTGGTATGAAGACGTGGCTGAGGGTATGGTTGAGAGCGGCGCAGAGATCCTTGTGGTCCCCAACGGATCGCCTTTTCGGCGCGAAAAATTCGATGTACGGATGTCCAAAATGGTGGCCCGTGTTGTCGAAAACGATGTGCCGCTTGTCTACGTCAATATGGTTGGCGGCCAAGACGATCAGATCTTCGACGGTGGGTCATTCGTCTTAAACCGTGGTGGAAAACTCGCGCTGCAAATGCCACTTTTTGACGAGGCGATTGCGCATGTTGATTTCATCCAAGGTGAAAACGGCTGGGAAGCCATCGACGGCGAAAAAGTGATCTTTCCTGATGATTTGGAACAAGATTACCGTGCGATGGTCGAAAGCTTGCGGGATTATTGTGGCAAAACTCGTTTTGAAAAGGTCCTGCTTGGCCTGTCCGGTGGCATAGATAGCGCAATTGTTGCAGCCATTGCCGCCGATGCGCTTGGCCCCGACAACGTGCGATGTGTCATGTTACCGTCTGAATACACGTCACAATCTTCGCTCGATGATGCGCAAGGCGTCGTCGAAGCGCTGGGCTGCAAATACGACACTGTTTCCATTTCGGGACCAAGGGCGGCGGTATCTGAGGCCCTCGCACCGTTGTTCGCAGGCATGGATGACGGCCTGACCGAAGAGAATATCCAGTCCCGGATGCGCGGGCTGCTGCTGATGGCGCAGTCCAATAAATTTGGGGAAATGCTGCTCACAACCGGCAATAAGTCCGAAGTTGCTGTGGGTTATGCCACGATCTACGGCGACATGAACGGCGGCTATAACCCGATCAAAGACATGTACAAAACGCGGGTTTTCGACGCTTGCCGCTGGCGCAACGCAAACCACCGTCCATGGATGAAAGCCCCGGCAGGCGAAGTCATTCCCGTCGCAATCATTGATAAGCCGCCATCTGCCGAATTGCGCCCGGACCAGCGCGACGACGACAGCTTGCCGCCCTACGATATCCTTGATGGCATCCTCAAAATGCTGGTCGACGCAGATAAATCCGTCGCAGATTGCGTCGCAGCAGGGTTTGAGCGGGAAACCGTCAAACGTGTCGAACACCTGCTCTACATTTCTGAATACAAACGCTTCCAATCCGCCCCGGGTACACGGCTTTCTAACCGGGCGTTTTGGCTCGACCGCCGCTATCCGATTGTGAACGCTTTCAGGGACCAAAGTTGAGCGACCAAACCAAACGCGGTATCGGTGCTGTGATGCTCGCCTTTGGTATCATCTCAGTTCTTTGCATGCTCGCGGTTGCCCGACTTTCGCCATCAGTCATTACCTCGCTTCCGGGTCTCATTGTCTGCGGGATTGTGCTTTGTGATCTGTCATGCGCAATTTGGCTTTTGCGCATTACAAAAGGTTAACAAGCTCCCGGTGCACGTTTGATGTACGCCTGTCACAC
>JAPKCP010000010.1 GCA_028822885.1 Yoonia sp.
ACCTATGATCCATTTCCCTACGATTTTGGACTTGTGCGCAAGCCTTGGCCGCTTGATTTTATTCCAGCGAAACCTGTTGATGCGGGGCCGTCAGAAAATACAACCTGCCCCTATTCCGGCGATCCCGTGACTCACTTTATGAAAACTGATGGTCGGACCTATGGGTTCTGCAACGCATTCTGCCGCGATAAAACGGTTGCTGACCCCGGGGCGTGGCCCGCATTTATGGCTTTGCTGAAGTGTTAACGCTTTCTCAACGGTCCTCCCGTTAACCATGTGTCATGGGAAATGGGAGGGCTTGTTGTGTCAGCAGTTGCATACACCGTCGCATTTGACGGGATCGAAGCAAAAATGGTTGAAGTGCAATGCGCTGTGACGCCGGGTATGCCGGGATTCGCGATTGTTGGTTTGCCCGATAAGGCTGTTTCCGAAGCTCGTGAACGGGTGCGGGCGGCATTCGCCCATATGGCTATCGCATTGCCTTCCAAAAAAATAACGGTGAACTTATCGCCTGCAAATATGCCCAAAGAAGGCTCGCATTTTGATCTGCCAATCGCGATGGCGTTGCTGGCCGCGCTAGAGATACTACCGCGTGACGAAGTTGCGGGGACAGTTTCACTCGGGGAATTGTCGCTGAACGGCGACCTTGTTCCAGTGATTGGGGCCTTGCCGGCTGCGATGGTTGCGGCATCTGAGGACAAGGTATTGTTGTGCCCGGAAGCGTGCGGACCAGAGGCTGCATGGGTCGACGCCGCCCGCGTTATCGCGCCTAAATCACTTGCGGCTGCGATCCGTCACTTTACGGGACAAGGTGTGATAGAACCCTCAACACCTGGCGAAGTGAACGGCACAACAACCGCATCTGATTTCGCCGAGGTCAAAGGCCAAGAACGTGCAAAGCGCGCACTTGAGATCGCGGCAGCAGGGCGACACCACGTGATGATGGTGGGTTCTCCCGGGTCCGGGAAATCCATGTTATCAAAACGCATACCAAGTATTTTACCGCCAATGTCGCCGATTGAAGCGTTAGAAACGTCGATGATCCATTCACTCGCTGGGGTTTTGGAAAAGGGCGGTATCAATCGCACGCGCCCATTCCAAGAACCACACCACACGGCGTCAACGGCTGCAATTATTGGTGGTGGGCGGACGGCTAAGCCGGGTCAAATCTCGCTGGCGCATAATGGCGTTCTGTTTCTGGATGAATTTCCAGAGTTTCCACGTTCCGTCCTAGAAACGCTTAGACAGCCGATAGAGACCGGAGAGGTGATCGTTGCACGCGCCAATGCACATGTGAAATATCCGTGTCGGTTTATGCTCATTGCGGCAGCAAATCCTTGTAAATGCGGGTATTTGGCGGATCCAGCGCGGGCTTGTGCCCGTGTGCCAATCTGTGGCGATGAATATATGGGTCGCATTTCCGGACCGCTGATGGATCGGTTTGATTTGCGGGTTGAGGTCCCACCGGTTGCGTATACCGATTTGGATTTGCCCGAAGACGGCGAAAGTTCAGTGACGATTGCAGCGCGGGTCGCTGCAGCGCGGCAGATACAGACGGATAGGTTTGTGGATGCGCCGAGCGTTCGGGTAAATGCTGAAGCGGAAGGACGCGTTCTTGAGGCCTTTGCGACACCGGATTCAGAGGGGCGCGCGCTGCTTAACAAGGTAGCAGAACGTTTTGGGTTGTCAGCGCGTGGGTATCATCGTGTGTTGCGTGTTGCGCGCACAATTGCAGATCTTGCGGGAGAAGCGGATGTAAAACGCCCGCATGTCGCCGAAGCCGTCAGCTATCGGCTTTCATTGTCGCAAGAGGTCTAGGCGGCGCGGCGCGCTTCGATCGCTTCCCAGATTTTAGCGGTTATGTTGACGTTGTCGAAACGTTCTAGTTCCTGAATGCCGGTGGGAGAGGTCACGTTGATTTCAGTCAGCCAATCACCGATGACATCGATGCCAACAAAAATCTGACCCTTTTCGCGCAGCAAGGGGCCGATGGCTGCGCATATTTCAAGATCACGATCCGTTAACGCAACCTTTTCAGGTTTCCCGCCAACGTGCATGTTTGAACGTGTTTCGCCAGCCGCCGGAACGCGATTAATCGCACCGACAGGCTCCCCGTCGACAAGGATGACGCGCTTGTCACCTTTGCTGACGTCAGGCAAGAATTTCTGCATAATCAAGGGTTCGCGGTTAATGCCCGAGAACATTTCATGCAAGGACGCAAGATTGCTATCGTCTTGTTTCAGCTTGAAAACACCCGCACCCCCATTGCCATAAAGCGGCTTGAGAATGACGTCTCCGTGGGTGGCACGGAACGATTTCAACGTGTCCAAGTCGCGGGCGATCATCGTTGGTGGCGTCAGCTCTGGAAATGTGAGGACCAACAGTTTTTCTGGATAATTACGCACCCAAAAAGGATCGTTCACGACCAGCGTTTTGGGGTGGATCATATCCAAAATGTGAGTGGTCGTAATATAACCCATGTCGAACGGTGGGTCTTGGCGCAACCAAACGACATCATAATCCACCAGATCAACTTCAATTTCATCGCCAAGCGTGAAGTGATCACCAACAACGCGTTGAACGGTAAGTGGCCAGCCGCGTGCTGTGACCTTACCTTCGCGGTAGGCCAATTTGTCTGGTGTGTAATAAAACAAACTATGCCCACGGGCCTGCGCTTCTTCAGCAATGCGGAATGTGCTGTCAGCGTGGATGTCAATCGGCCCAATCGGGTCCATTTGAATGGCAACTTTGAGGGACATGGGGCAGGCCTTTATTCTCAATCAGGTGTTAAAAGATACATGGCCCATGGGGATGTCCGGCGCAATGGGTGGCGATTCACGCTTCCATGAAGGCGTTTTCAACGATCCGCACCGTGCCTGACTGATCTATGGTTGCCACATCAAACCGCATTTCTGTCAAAAGGCCACGTGGTTCGTTTGCCACAAATTCACTGGCAGTAGCACAAAGGCGGTCCATTTGACGGCGACTGACCCGGCGCAGCGCCTGATCGTGGGTTTTACTTTTCTTGACTTCGACAAACACCAATGCGTCACCATCGCGAACAATTAAATCGATTTCGCCACCCTTCCCACGCCAGCGTTCGTAGGCAACTTGCTGACCACGCCGCATATAATCATTGGCAACAATTGCTTCGGCAGCGAGGCCTGCATGATAATTTGTTAATGATGTCAACGCCGTCATTCTGTCTCTTTCTCAAGTCCTAGGGCCATTTGATAAACTTGGCGACGTGGCAGGCCCATCGCGCCTGCGACCATCGTGGCCGCATCTTTGACGCGCATCGTTTGCATCGCATCCGCGAGAGCCGTTTGAACATCCATTTCACCAACCACCTCACCATTGCCACGCGCGACCAAAACGACAACTTCGCCTTTGACCCTACGATCTGCGAAGTCATCGACAAGCGTCCCAAGGGTGCCGCGACGCACCTCTTCAAACTTTTTTGTTAATTCCCGGCAAACTGCAGCATTGCGATCCTCACCCAGAATATCGCGCAAAGACGTTAGCATATAGTTTAGACGCTTGGGTGATTCGTAAAAGACCAAGGTCAGCGCCATGTCGCGCAGTCCGGCGATTTCTGTTTCGCGCTGCGTTTTGGCCGAAGGGAGGAAGCCGATGAATGCAAATCGGTCGGTCGCAAGTCCGGACACTGTCAGGGCGGCCAACACTGCCGAAGCACCCGGCGCAGTTGTCACCGGTAAGTCAGCCGCAATCATTGCGACCCCTAGTTCATAGCCCGGATCAGCCACCAAGGGTGTTCCTGCTTCAGATACGTAAGCAACTGATTTTCCTGACTTTACGGCCTCAACAAGGCGGTCTGTCGGTTTTTCACCGCTATGGTCATGGTAGGCCACAACCTGACGGGTTCCAAGCGGTACGCCGTGAATCTCCATCAATTTGCGGGCAGTGCGCGTGTCTTCTGCGGCGATTAAATCGGCGCTTGCCAGAATGTCGAGACCGCGCAGGGTCATATCCCGCGCTGACCCGATTGGGGTCGCGACAAAATAGAGCCCTGCCGTCAAGGGTTTTTCTACAAAATTCATACCTAGACCCTTCGGCGCATAGCCGTATGATGTTGCCCAATGTTTGACCCCATAGAGGTCACCATCAGGAGGGGAATTTCCTATGTTTGCTTGTTTCGCTGATGCCCGCAAGGCGGCTGTCCGGTTGTTTGTCTTTATGACGCTTATTGTTGTCTCAGCTTGTACTGTGCCTGACCGCGTTGGTGTGACTGAAAACACGGGTCAGACTATTGTTCCAGGTGCCCCGGTTCAGGTGGCGCTTTTGATTCCCGGTGGGTCAAACGCAGGGTCTGACCGCTTCTTGGCGGCAAATCTCGAAAATGCGGCTCGCATGGCGATTTCCGATCTTGTTGGCGTGACGATTGATCTACGTGTTTATAACACGGGCAGTGATCCATTGCAGGCAGCGCGGGTTGCGAGTGCAGCCGTTGATGACGGCGCTCAGATTATTCTAGGCCCACTCTATGGTGAAGCAGCGAATGCCGCGGGTGTTTCAGTCGTGAACCGCAATGTGAATGTGTTGGCGTTTTCTAACAATCCCACGATTGCAGGTGGAAACGTCTTTATTTTGGGTTCGACGTTCGGCAACACGGCAAATCGATTGGTGCAATACGCAGGCAGGCAGGGCATAAACCGGTATACTGTTGTCCATGGCACCAGCGTTCCGGGTCAATTGGGGCGCGATGCGATCGCAAATGCGATCCGTGCCAATGGTGCTCAGGTGACGGCCATCGAGGGGTATCCGCTAAGCCAACAGGGTGTCACTGATTCCGCCAGCCGTATTATTGCTGCTGCGCGCAATGGTGGGAGCGATGCGATTTTCTACACAGGTGTCCCATCTGGCGATGGTGCTGACCTGCCGTTCATCTTAGATGCTGTGACGGCTGCAGGCCTGACGTCAGAAGAGACAAAATTCATCGGCCTCACCCGTTGGGATGCAAACGCTGAAATTGTGACGCGTCCGTCCGCGCAGGGTGGTATTTTTGCAGTGCCAGATCAAGCGTTGAAAGCAGCATTTGAGAGCCGTTATACAGCGGTTTATGGCGAAGGACCGCATCCGCTTGCAGGCCTTGCATATGACGGAATCGCTGCAATCGGTGCCTTAGTTGCCCAAGGAAGTTCTAATGCCTTGACCAAAAGTTCGTTGACGACGGCACAAGGGTTCCAAGGGACTGGCGGTATCTTTAGGTTCCTGCCAAATGGCCTTAACCAGCGTGGCTTGGCCATTGCAGAAATACGTAACAATCAGGTGATTACTCTTGAGCAAGCCCCACGGAGCTTTGGCGGATCAGGTCTCTGATACCGTCAAAATGGCCGACAAACTTATGACGCCGGACAATTTGATTTGCCCGGCGTCTGACATTTTTGACCAACCCGCTGTGCGTACCGCGTTGGATGCGGCGGTCAGTTCTGCGCCCGATCCGAAATCGATTCGGGCTGAGACTGTTCGCATCCTAAGTGTGGCGCGCATTGCTGGCCGCCAACGGATTGCAGACGCATTTCGCGTTGATCCGATTCCAGGGCGGCGCGGGACGCGGTCGTACAGTTGGCTGACAGATCAGATTGTGGGCGAAGTGCTTTATGTTGCGCAAACCTACCTGCACCCACTCCCGAATCCGACAGAGGCAGAACGCATCGCGCTGGTTGCTGTTGGTGGCTACGGACGCGGTGAAATGGCCGCGCATTCTGACGTCGATCTGCTATTTTTAAACCCCTACAAAATCACCCCTTGGGCCGAGAGCCTGATCGAATCCATGCTCTATATTCTGTGGGATCTCAAACTTAAGGTTGGGCATGCAAGTCGGACAATAAGAGACTGTATTCGTCTGGGCCGTGAGGATTTCACAATCCGCACATCATTGGTTGAGCATCGGTTTTTGGCAGGCGACGCGGCATTGGCGGATACCTTGGGTCAGACGCTTTGGGATGAATTGTTCAAAGGCACAGCTGCCGAATTTATCGAAGCTAAGCTTGAAGAACGGACTGAACGCCATCGCAAGCAAGGTGGGCAACGTTATGTGGTTGAACCGAATGTGAAGGAAGGGAAGGGCGGTCTGCGTGATCTTCAATCGCTCTTTTGGATCGGAAAGTACGTCCATGGCACCCAGAATGCAAAGGAACTGATCGCATTTGGGGTCTATACTGAAGATGAATTTTTGACCTTCAAAACGGCAGAAGACTTTTTGTGGTCGGTGCGATGCCATCTGCATATCGCCACGAATCGTGCCGTCGATCTGTTGACGTTTGATATGCAGGTCGAGGTGGCTGAGCGCCTTGGATATACGGATCATTCTGGCCGTCGCGCGGTTGAGCATTTCATGCAGGATTATTTTAGGCATGCGACCAAGGTTGGCGAATTGACCCGGATTTTCCTGACCGCGCTTGAGGCCACGCACACGAAACCCGAGCCGGTTTTGCTGCGCCTCTTTAAACGCCGCAAGAAGGCGAAGGCCCCATATGCGATTGAGCAAAACCGGATCACCGTCGCAGATGAGACGGCGTTTTTTGCTGATCCGCTGAACCTGATGGGGATCATGGAAGAAGCGCTACGCACGGGAACTTTGTTGCACCCCAATGCTATGCGCTTGCTGTCTGCTAACTTGCACCTGATAGATGATAACGTTCGGGCTGATCCAAGGGCGCAAAAGCTCTTTTTGGGTATTCTGCTGCGGCATGGGAATCCAGAACGTGGCTTACGGCGGATGAACGAGCTTGGCATTCTTGCCGCCTTCATTCCTGAGTTTGCCCCAATCGTCGCGATGATGCAGTTCAATATGTATCACCATTACACGGTTGATGAGCACACGATCCAATGCATCAGTCACCTATCAAAGATTGAGCGTGAAGAACTGATTGAGGAACTTCCTATCGCTTCGGGTATCTTGAAGGGTGGCGTGAACCGGAAGGTTCTGTACGTGGCCTTACTTTTGCATGATATTGGAAAAGGGCGGCCCGAAGATCACTCTGTTCTGGGTGCACAAATCGCGCGGATTGTTGCGCCGCGACTGGGTTTGAACAAAAAGGATTGCGAGACCGTTGAATGGTTGATCCGCAATCACTTGCTGTTATCTGACACTGCCCAAAAACGTGATATTTCCGAACCACGGACTGTCAAAGGTTTCGCCAAAGCGATGAAGACAGTCGAACGGTTGGATTTACTCACCGTTTTGACTGTGTGTGACATTCGCGGTGTTGGGCCAAATACATGGAACAACTGGAAAGCTGTGCTGATCCGCAATCTTTATGCTGCGACCCGGGATGCATTGGAAAATGGGTTGGAAGACTTGAACCGTGAAACGCGGGAGACCGAGGCGAAGCGTGCGTTGCGTGGTGCGTTGGTGGACTGGAAACCAAAGGCTATCAAGACTGAGGTCAGTCGCCACTATGGACCCTATTGGCAGGGATTGCCGGGGCCGACACATGTGGTGTTCGCAAAACTGCTGGCAGACATTTCTGATGATAAAATTTCGGTTGATCTTATGTTGGACGAGGATCGCGACGCGACGCGTGTCTGTTTTGCGATGGTAGATCATCCAGGTTTGTTTAGCCGCATGACTGGGGCGCTTGCGCTTGTTGGCGCTAATATTGTGGACGCCCGAACCTATACGTCAAAAGATGGGTACGCGACGGCTGCTTTCTGGATTCAAGACGCGGATGGCCACCCCTATGAGGCCGTGCGTTTGCCTCGGTTACAGCAGATGATTGTTAAGACGCTGAACGGTGAAGTCGTCGCAAGGGATGCGTTGAACGATCGCGACAAGATCAAAAAACGTGAGCGGGCATTCAAGGTGCCGACAGTTATCACATTCGATAACGTTGGGTCTGAAATCTATACGATCATCGAGGTTGATACCCGTGATCGTCCGGGATTATTGTATGATTTGACGCGTACTTTGGCGAACAACCATGTGTACATCGCGTCGGCGGTGATCGCGACATTTGGTGAACAAATTGTCGATACGTTTTACGTAAAGGACATGGTTGGATTGAAATATCATACTGAGGGTAAACGTGTCGCGCTTGAAGCAAAACTTCGCGCAGCAATTGTTCAAGGTGCACAAAGGGCTGTGACGTGACGCGAATTTTCGCGAAAATTCGAATGATTTTTCTAGAAAAATCAAGGTGTGTCCAATGAAACCTATTCGCTTAATGGCTGGATTTTTTACAGTTGGGCTATGGACCTTGTTGTCACGCGTCCTTGGGTTTGCCCGCGACATCATGATGGCTGCATTTCTGGGCACAGGGCCCGTCGCTGAGGCTTTTCTCATCGCTCTTTCACTCCCAAACATGTTCCGCCGTTTCTTTGCTGAAGGCGCGTTTAATATGGCCTTTGTGCCGATGTTCTCCAAGAAGCTGGAGGCAAACGACGCCCCCCTCAAATTTGCCCAAGATGCCTTTGTTGGCTTGGGTTTTGTGTTGATCGTTTTCACAGGTGTTGCGATTGTATTTATGCCGGGGCTTGTGACGTTAATGGCGGCGGGCTTTCGCGGGGATGTTCGGTTTGACCTTGCGGTCGCCTACGGTCAGGTGGCGTTCCCTTATATCTTATTTATCTCGCTTGCTGCCCTATTGTCGGGTGTTCTGAACGCAACTGGACGGTTTGTGGCCGCTGCTGCTGCCCCAGTATTGCTCAACATTATCTTTGTTGGGACGATGGTTGGAATGTGGATGTTTGCAGGGCCGACAGTCACGGAAGTGACCATGCAGGGGCCTGCAATCTATGACTTTGAAGCGACGGTTGGTTTTGGGCGGGCGCTGGCATGGGCGGTGCCCTTTGCCGGAATAGCGCAGCTTGCTCTGGTTTGGTTTGCCGCAAAACGGGCAGGGTTTCCACTTGCGTTGCGTCTTCCAAAATTGTCACCTGATCTTAAGCGATTGGCCGTTATTGCTGTGCCAGCGGTTTTGGCTGGTGGTGTTTTACAAATTAACTTGCTTGTTGGCCGTCAAGTCGCAAGCACATTTGATGGGGCGATTGCTTGGCTTAGCTATGCAGATCGGCTTTACCAGCTCCCGCTTGGTGTCATTGCCATTGCCATTGGCGTTGTGCTTTTGCCTGACCTGTCGCGCAGGCTGCAGGCTGGTGATGAGGAAGGTGGGCGCGATGCGTTCAACCGTGCATCTGAGATCGCGTTGGCGCTGACTATTCCTGCCGCGGTCGCATTGATAGTGGTTCCAATTCCCCTGGTATCAGTCCTGTTTGAACGGGGGGCTTTCACGGCCACTGATACGGCGTCGACGGCCCTAGCGGTTGCCGTTTATGGTCTTGGGCTGCCTGCGTTTGTGCTTCAAAAGGCATTGCAGCCCTTATTTTATGCACGGGGGGACACAAAACGCCCGTTTTATTATGCGCTTCTTGCAATGGTGTTGAACGCCGTGATTGCGTTTGGATTGCGTGACTACATTGGGTTTATTGCCGCTGCTGTTGGGACCACGCTGACAAGCTGGGCGATGGTTGGCCAGTTGCGGTGGGGTGCCCGTAGTATGGGAAAAGCGTCACGTTTTGATGACCGTTTTAAACGCCGAATTGGCCTGATTATCTTGGCGTCAATCGTGATGGGGGCTGTGCTGTTGGGGCTTGGCGTGTTGTTGCGACCGCTACTTGAGATCGCAGGACTACGTTACTTTGCTCTGCTTATTTTGGTTGCTGGTGGGATCGTTAGTTATTTCTCGATTGGCCACCTGCTTGGCGCATTCCGGCTGTCTGAGTTCAAGTCCGCAATGCGTCGGTCCTAAGGATCAGCCCGGTTTGATCCGCCTGGCGTTGGGCGTGGCAGGGACTGGAACGTTGCGGGCAAGCCCAGTTCCTTTTGTATTACCAAATTGTTTTCGACAGGTTTCACTGCGGCTACGCCAAAATCCCGAATCGGGGTTTTTGGTCCGTTTGAGCACGCCGCAAGTGTTAGTGTTGTCACGCTTGCCAAGATGATTGCACGCATTGCCGTTCCTTAAGTCTTAAGTCGTGTGTGTTTAGCGCAGCTTTGTCCGCAGGTCACGATCTCTTTGACCAACGTTTGCGACGTGGCTTAGAACCGCCGTCTTCAGATAAGAACGCAAGCCCAATAGCACCTGCAAAAATAGCAATATCCGCCACGTTGAATGCATATGGATTATTGATCCCACAGCACGACATATTGAGGAAATCAGCAACAGCCCCGTAGATCACACGGTCTACCACGTTGCCAAGTGCACCACCGACCAGCAGTCCTGCCGCGACCATCATGTTTCGCGTGCCACCAGCCCGCCATAACCAAACGATCACACCAATAGATATTGCGCTGGCCACCCCGATTAGCACCCAGCGCATATCGTATCCGGCCCCAAGGCCAAAGTTGACGCCCCTGTTCCACGCCATGCGGTATTCGAGAAACGGGGAAAACACTTCGATGCGTCCACCCGGTGTGTTAATTAGGCCAAGCCAATGCACGACGTAGTACTTTGACGCCTGATCAATCAGGAAGACCCAGAAAGCTGTCCAAAAGAGGGGGCGCATGCGTTAATTCCTTTAGTGTCGAAAGTGGCGTGTGCCGGTGAATACCATGGCGATACCAGCGTCATCAGCCGCTTTAATCACCTCGTCGTCGCGCATAGAGCCACCGGGTTGAATGACGCAAGTTGCCCCGGCCGCCGCGGCTTCGATCAGGCCATCAGCGAATGGGAAAAACGCATCCGATGCAACGGCTGATCCAATGGTAAGTGGTTGTGGTAAGCCCATCGCCTCAGCCATGCGTTCCGCTTTTTTGGCGGCGATTAGGGCCGAGTCGAGGCGTGACATTTGCCCTGCTCCAACACCAACCGTTGCGCCGTCTTTAACGTAGACGATGGCATTGGACTTCGTGTGCTTAGCGACTTTCCATGCGAACAACAGGTCTTTGAGTTGGTCGTCGGTTGGTTCGACCTTTGTGACAATCTTGAGGTCTGGGATGTGTAGATCATCGGTATCTTTGTCCTGCACCAACATCCCGCCCGCAACTTGGCGGTATGCAAGCGATTGTGCCTGTGGGTCTGGAAGATCGTCGGTTGTCAGCAAGCGCAGGTTCTTTTTGGTCGCAAAGATCGCTTTCGCGGCATCCGATGCGCCGGGTGCGATCACGACCTCGGTGAAGATTTCCACGATGGCTTTTGCGGTGGCTTCGTCCAGTGGCATGTTGAGCGCGACGATCCCACCAAATGCAGAGGTGCGGTCGCAGTCGAAGGCCTTTGTGTAGGCATCAAGCAAGGTCGCGCCTTGACCGACACCACATGGGTTCGCGTGTTTGATAATCGCGACAGCAGGGCCGTTCTTTGGGTCGAACTCAGCTACCAATTCAAAGGCTGCGTCGGTGTCGTTGATGTTATTGTAAGACAGCTCTTTGCCCTGATGTTGTTGGGCTGTCGCGACTCCGGGGCGGTTCGTGCCATCGGTGTAGAACGACGCGGACTGGTGGCTGTTTTCGCCGTACCGCAGCGTTTGCGCGAAGGTGCCAGTGAAGGACCGGCGGCGCGGCGCGTTGTCGTTGATCGCTGCGGCCATCCAAGTGCTCACGGCGGTGTCATAGGCGGCAGTGCGTCCATAAGCTGTTTGTGCCATCGTCTGGCGGAACGCGAGAGTGGTTTGGCCGTCGTTAGCGTCTAACTCTGCAATCAGGGCTGTGTAATCCTCAACATCCGTCACGACAGTCACAAAGGCGTGGTTCTTGGCAGAGGACCGGATCATCGCAGGGCCGCCAATGTCGATATTCTCAATACAGGTGTCGTAGTCAGCGCCTTTTGCGACAGTTTCTTCAAACGGGTAAAGGTTCACAACCAGCAGGTCGATTGGACCGATGTTATGCTCTTCCATTGCAGCCACATGGCCGGGCAGGTCGCGCCGGGCCAGAAGTCCACCGTGGACCACCGGATGCAATGTCTTCACACGGCCATCCATCATTTCAGGAAAGCCGGTGACATCGGCCACGTCTTTGACTGTCAATCCAGCATCGCGGAGCGCTTTGGCTGAGCCGCCAGTGGACAACAATTCAACTCCACGCTTGGTAAGGGCCTGTCCCAGCTCAATCAGTCCAGCCTTGTCAGATACAGAAAGAAGTGCGCGGCGTAGTGGTGCAAGATCAGTCATCATTGTCCCCGAGATGTGTCAGCGTAACCGCCCACTGGGTCATTTGGCGTCAGATCACGCACGGCATCGGGCGTGTCCTGTGCTTTTGCGAACGACCAGCGGACGCGCGTCGCATATGCCATTGCAGCGCTGGTTAAAACCACCTGTTGGCTTGCACGGGGATTTAATCGTCCATTTTCCAAATAAACTGACGGTTCAAGGCTTAATCTGGCGTAACCATCGTGTCGGAAAATCCAGACCTCCCCAGATTTGAGGACCAACGAGACAGCCCCGCCGCCCAAATCAACAATCGCATCAACGTCAGGATGCATGTGGAATCGGATGGTAAACGGAATACCGGGGCTGGTGCGTGATTGCAGCGCATCAAAGCGGGCCTCATCGTTGGGACCAAGGGTCGTAAGAAGGTCTTCGCCCACCAAGCCGCGCCCGTCGATGGCAATGTCGATGGTGCGTGCGTGGGTTAATCCATGTGTTCGGCGATACCCATCATGGGACAATTCGATGCGCTTGCCATCATTGAGTTTCGAAAATTCGCACTGCACCAATTGTGGGACATCCAACAGGAGTTCCGTCGTGCGGCTGCCCTTGATGGGTGGGGCAAGGCGTGATGACGAATAGCCGTTGATCCACAGCGTCGAATGCGAAGGGGTGGCGCGTCCTGCACGTCGCCAATCTTCGCCAAAACTGCGCCCTGACCCACACGTCACGATAATGGGGCGACGCCCTGATGTGAGCTCGAACGCAAGCGTACTAGCGTGTGCATCGGTTGACGTAGGGCCAACGGGTGGGGCCTCAGCGTCAATAATTATCGACGTGCGGCCAGCGGTCATACGGGCGAAACCCATGTGCAAATCAGTAGATTCAATCAGCGCGACACGGACCCGCGAATCTGCAAGCGCGTGATCAAGACGGCCATCAATTCCGCGTCCACCGCCATGGAACCGGGCAAGGCTGCCGTCTGCATGACGCAAGGCCCGCAAGGTCGGCGCCATCCGTTCGAGAGCATCTGTAAACTGGCGTGGTGGCGTTTGGCCCGCATGAACAAGGGCCTGCGTGGCCCATGTGACCAATGTGAAAACTTCGAGAAGATGTTCCGGATTGCGTGTTGGAATGCCGCCCATGTCGTCGATCTGGGTCGCGCAATCATTTGCGAGTGCTTTAATTGCGGGCTGGGCGAACTCCTCCATCCCTTTCAGCGAAAGACCTGCAAAAATGATTCCAGTCAGGGCCTCAAATCGGGGCAGGCCGGGTTCTGTTGTTTTCCATCGTGACGCAAGAAAAAGCGTTTGCTGGCCAAGCGACTGAAAGAATAGGTCAGATTTTGCTTTGTCTTGCCCGCGCAACAAGAATGATCCGTGATTGATCCAGCGGATCAAACGGCGACCCGTCAGGGCAGGAGTCCAACCGGGTCCAGTACCGTTGCCAAAACGCGTGATCCAGCCAGCAACCCAAGCGTGCGCGCGTTCGCGTGCCCGCGAATCACCAACAGCGGCAAGATCGTCAAGCCAAGCGAACCCTTGTAGTTCCTCGGACACACGCGGATTGTCGATTCCGATATCCCAGATCGCTGCATTTGGGGCTTGAACGAAGGTGCCCGCAAACAGAAAATTGCCCCCAATGAGCTGGCGCCCACGTGCAAAATGACCAATTGTTTTAGGCTCTGGCTCTGATACAAATCCTGTCGCAGGTCGCGCACGGGCGGCACGCCGCGCATGATAGCGATGCATATATTGGGTGCGTCTGGCACGCCATGTCTGTGCCTGTTCCACTTGGGACTGCCCGTTCGATTTTTGTTGTTAATTGGATCATAGACAGCGCGACGCAGTGAGTCACGCAAACTTCGCAAGCCTTGGTAAGTATTCAGAAAAATAACTAGTACGAGATACACACAAAGGCCACGTGCCGAACCGGCAGGTGTTCATGGTGTGGTGCTGGATATCGGGCTCGTGCGTGCTTAGCGCGCAGGACCTGACGGGACGGCGTAACTTGCAGCAGAAAATCGCAACAAATCATTATCAGCCCGGCCAGCCACATAGCTGTCAGGTGTTGCTGCGCAAGCGCTCAGCAAACTCGCTGAGACCAACGCAAGCATGGTTAGCAAGCGTGTCATGAAACTACTCCTCAATTTCCACATCTTATGTGTGGTGAGATTAATGTAGTCTCTAATTACGTCTGTGTTGAGTCTCCAATTTTAACCAAATGCGCCTCGTGACTTTTCTGCAAAACGGACAGATTACATGATGAATACAGCGTTATTGGTCATCGCCTGCATCGGGGATCAGATATGCAGGAGCAAGCCTCTGCTATTGATTGCATTTTATAGTAACGTGTCTCTAATTTTTAGTATGATGCTTAAGTGGTTTGTGCAAACGGCTCGAGCCGGCTGTCCGCCACCGCATTGAACAGTTCATTGGACTGCTAATTGGCGACAGTCGTTGCCGAATTTGAATGTGGCAGGCCGCTTTGTGGCTGGCAAAACCCGATTCTTTCGACGACGTAGCCTGTCGCTGTCGGTTTTGCATCCTTCAAGGTCGGATGGTTCTGTCGTGACGGAAAGGTTTAAGTCACATTGGCCCAAAGATGATCCCGTGGAGTCGCTCACTATGAAAACTACTGTTAAAGCCCTTGTCGTTGGTGGTGGTGCTGTCGGCACCTCAATTGCGTATCACTTGGCCAAGGCGGGCTGGGACGACGTGATGTTGCTTGAGCGGGACGAGCTGACCTCGGGCTCCACTTGGCATGCCGCTGGTCTATTGCCGTTGTTCAATATGTCTTATGCGACCACCCACATTCACAAATATTCGGTCGATTTCTATAAAGAGTTAGAGGCTGAGACTGGCTTGAACGCTGGTTTCGCAGTTGTTGGCAACCTGCGCATGGCCCAGACCGAGGAGCGTATGGATGAATACATGCTGTATGCGTCCACCGCTGAAACTTGTGATGTACCGTATGAATGGATGACCCCAGATCAGATCAAGGCGAAATGGCCGTTGATCCGGACCGAGGATCTGAAAGGTGCGCTGTACCACGAGACGGACGGCTACATTAACCCGGCTGACATGACCCAAGCGATGGCCAAAGGTGCGCGCCAACGCGGTGTTGTGATTGAACGTCGTTGGCAGGCGGATGCGTTTCACTGGACTGGCGATGCGTGGGAAGTGACCTGCACGAAGATGATTGAGAAGGGCGGCAACCTGATCCCGTCCGACGAGCAGATCGTGATCACAGCCGAACACGTCGTCACGGCGTCGGGCAATCACGCGCAAACGACGGCCAAAAAGCTTGGGATCAAGATCCCGGCGATCCCGGTTGAGCACCAGTTCATCGTCATGGATCAAGACCCTGAGTTGATGAAGTTCCGGGCTGAAGGCAATGTGGAACATCCAGTTATTCGTGATGCCGACGCCCAATCGTATGTCCGCGAAGAACGTGGTGGCTGGATTTTGGGTGTCTATGAAAAGAACGCTCCTGCTGTGTTTGAATATGGTGTCCCAGATTCGTTCCGGGCAGACTTGTTCCCGCTCGCATTGGACCGGATCGAAGATCAGTATATGGCGATGATCCACCGGATTCCGTCTTGCGAAGACAGCGGCCTAAAAGACGATTTCAACGGTCCAATTTGCTATACGCCAGATGGAAACCCATTGGTGGGGCCTGCCCCTGGTTTGCAGAATATGTGGCTTGCCGAAGGCTTCTCGTTCGGGATTACAGCGGCTGGTGGCACAGGGTATTATCTTGCTCAGATGATGGTTGAGGGTGAGGCTGAGATCGACATGGCCTCGCTTGATCCTAAACGCTACGGCGACTGGATGACGACGGAATTTGCAGCCCGCAAAAACGAAGAATGTTACGACCACGTCTATACGTTGCATCACCCTGATGAAGAACGGCCTGCGTGTCGTCCGTTACGCACATCGCCTTCCTATGACCGTCAAGCCGCGCGGGGCGCACAGTTTGGGTTTGTGAATGGTTGGGAACGGCCGAATTACTTTGCTCCCGCTGGATTCAACGACCACGATGCTCGCTCCTTCCGGCGCGGTGGCTGGTGGGACTATGCTGTGGCCGAGGCCAAAGCGATCCGCGAAGGTGTTGGTCTGGTCGACGCAACCGCGTTTACCAAGCATCGCATTTCTGGACCGGGGGCGACTGCTTTCCTCGATTGGTTCACTTGCAACAAGCTGCCCAAAATTGGCCGGATCAACCTGACGTACGCGCTGACAGCCCACGGCACAACGCGGACGGAATATACTATCGTGCGATTGTCTGAGGAAGATTATTACCTCGTGTCCGCTGGGGCTTGGCATGCTTACGATCAAGATTACCTCTACAAAGCGATCAAGGAGAAAGAACCAGAATTCGGTCGGATCAACGCAGAGGACGTGACAACCAAATACGGTGTCTTCGCCATCGCTGGCCCTAAATCACGCGATCTGCTGATGGATGTGATCAAGGACGCGGACCCAGCAACAGCGCTGTCCAACAAGCGTTTCCCATGGCTGTCGGCGAAAAAGATTGAGCTGGGAATGTGTCCGGTCAACGCGATCCGTGTGGCCTATACGGGTGAGTTGGGCTGGGAATTACACCACCCGATGGAGATGCAGAACTACCTGTTTGATCTGCTTGAAAAAGCCGGTGAAAAACACGGCATGAAACTTGTTGGGGCAAGGGCGCAAAACTGGCTGCGTCAGGAAAAATCCTACCGCGCATTTGGGAACGAATTGGGACGTGATGCGACACCGGCTGAGGCAGATTTGCCCCGTTTTATTGACCTGAACAAAGACTTCTACGGCAAAGATGAAATGATCGCCAAAGGTGTCAGGTCCAAATGCGTGACGCTGTTGATTGACGGCCCAGACGATGCAGACCCGTGGGGCCGCGAGGCGCTTTATACCGACGATGGAACGCGGGTGGGGCGCCTAACGTCGGGCGGCTATTCAGTGGCGTTTGATAAATCCATTGGGCTTGGTTACGTGCGACCCGAACTGGCCGTGGTTGGCACGCAGCTTAAAGTGCGCATGCTCAACCAGCTTTGGAACGCTGAGATTGTTGAAGACAGCCCCTATGACCCTAAAAACGCAAAAATCCGGATGGATGGCTAATCGAGGGCACATCTTTTTGGCTTCTTTGGTTTCTTCTAAATCCCCGCCAGAGGCTCCCGTACACTGAAACGGGCGCTACTGCGCGGGGGCCAAAACCGCGGCCATGACACCCTCTTGAGCGAAGGCTTCCGTCAGCCCGCTCTCTGCCATGCGTTCAGTCCCTAGCGAAATCATACCACAATCACTGGACAGGTTCAGCACAACGTCTGTGGCAAGCGCGTCCGGCATCTGTGTGGACATATCGGTAAAATTTAGGATCTCAGCCTCTGCAAAACTTTCGAGGGCGCCAAGATACGTAGCGGTGGCTGCATCACCACCATCTGCTGCTATGCCGTCCAAAATGCATTGACCAGCCTCTCTGAACGCCGTGTCCCAAGACATATCAGGGCGTGTTTCCCCAAGCGTGGGGACGCGGGCTACGTAGAAATCGAGCAGATTATCAGTCATTTTTTCGGTGCCTGCTTCCATGCGATCAAGCGCATCTGCATGGCCATCTGCTAAAGCCAAGCACGGTGTGAAGAAAAGAACAGTAGAAAGTGTGAAAGCGCGCATCCGTGTGAATTCCTTTGGCGTCTGTTTAGCGGATCGTATTCAGTTTGACGAAGCACGCGGCAAGTCACAGGCTTCGGTTTTTTGCTAAAATTTGCTATATTGATTTAAAGTCGATCGCTTTGACCTCACCATCGTGCAGCAAGATTTCGACCCACCGCGGATGTGCCCCAAATTTTTCATAGGCAGTGATGAAAGTCGTGTTCCTGGCCAATGCGTCGATGCGGGGGCCACACGGGGTGCCATGGCTAACGCGGCAATAAGAGGCTTTGATCGCCTCATACGCGTTGTCGGTGGCACTGTACGGGCGACTTTGGTTTGTCGGCAAGTAACGCACGACTTCATGGGTTCCGACATCGCCAACAAGACTAAGCGCTGCCGTGAATTGTCGGGCGCACCCATCGTCAAAGCCTGTGATGTAATGTGGGCGCAGGGTGATCGCATTTGGGATTGTGTCGTAAATTTTATAGCCACTTATATTCGCGACCATTGTTCCAAGGCTACGGTTTGGCACGTCGCAAACTGTTGCGATTTCACCGTAAGCGATGCTTTCACCGTATGAAATAACCTGTGCGTCAGGCCCCGTCCGAGTCGGCATTGCTGGGGACGTTGCGCCAGTTGGAGCACCGGTTATTGCACCAAAAAGACCGCTCAAGAAGCCGCCTTCAGCTTCTGCTGGGGCCGCTGCAATCGTGAGGGCTGCGGTGATCGCATCTTCTTGAGACATTCCATCTGGCAATGTAACGTCACCTAGGCTGTCGATGTCTGCAAGTTGGTTTGGGTTGTTCGCTGGCGCGCCCATGCAGCCAGCCATGACCACACAAGCCCCTAAAATTGCTGCAGATCGTAGATGCATGTCGAATTCCCAATTGTCCCAGCGCATGGTTACGCTGAAAAGGATGCATGTGTCTATCTAGCCCTTAGGCCATGGCAAATTCGTGCCGTCAGACCTCTTCGACCTCAATGACGCCATTCAGGGATCGTAAGGCCCCCTTGATTTGAGGATTCACCGGAAAGTTCTGGCCAAGGTCTATTTCGACTTCGCCGGGCAAATCTGATCCCATCAGGCAGAAATAAATAGGACCGCGCCCGCCCTTAACCCCATCGCGGATCGCGTTCTCAAGGATTGCCGCAACCGATGGGATAGCGTCGGGCGCGTCCAGGAACACCCGTAACCCGCTGCTACCGGCATCTGCGACCGCGTTGTCAATCGGTGCGATGGAGCGGCCAAGAAGTTTGAGCTGGTCAGCTTCCATTGTCGCTTCGGCTTGGATCACGACTTGTGATCCAGTCTCAAGGTGTTCGCGCGCTGTCTCTAACGTGTCCGAGAATATTGTAATTTCGTATTGGCCTGTCGGATCGGATAGTTGCGCGAACGCAAAGCGGTTGCCGCGTGCGGATTTGCGTTCCTGTCGCCCAGACACAGTCCCTGCCATTTTGACAATGCAGGCCCCGCGTTCTGCCTTCGCAGTGACCTCATCTAACGTCAGCACACCTTTGCGTTTGAGGGCGGCCATATAGTCGTCCAACGGGTGACCAGATAGGTAGAACCCGATCGCTTTGAATTCTTCTGCAAGCCGTTCTGCAGGTAGCCAATCATCCCCACCCGCAAGCCGTGGTTCGGGGAGATCGTCGCCCGCTTCGCCAAAAAGGGAGACTTGGTTGGACGATTTCTGTTCGTGGATCGCTGCTGAATAGGCCACAATTGGATCGAGTGACCGCATTACCCTTTGTCGATTGCTGTCGAGAATATCGAACGCACCAGCACGCGCGAGCATTTCGAGCGGTCGCTTGCCGACCCTTTTCAAATCGACACGCCGCGCAACATCAAACAGGTTCACGAATTCGCGCCCAGCGCGGCCTTCGACAATAAGTTTCATTGCCTCAACACCGACGTTTTTTAACGCCCCAAGCGCGTAAACGAGTTTCTGGTCACGCACATCGAAGGTCGCTCCAGATCTGTTCACGCAAGGCGGGATATAACTAATGGAGAGGCCCTTTTTAACCTCTTGGAAATATACAGCTAACTTATCCGTGAGGTGGATATCGCAGTTCATGACGCCGGCCATGAACTCAACCGGGTGGTTCGCCTTGAGCCATGCCGTTTGGTAACTAACCACCGCATAGGCCGCCGCGTGCGATTTGTTAAAGCCGTAGTTGGCGAACTTTTCTAGAAGGTCAAAAACCTCGGACGCCTTTTTCTTCGTGACCCCGTTTTCCATCGCCCCTTTTTCGAATTTGGGGCGTTCCTTGGCCATTTCTTCAGCGATTTTCTTACCCATCGCCCGGCGCAACAGATCGGCCCCACCAAGGCTGTACCCGGCCATGACCTGCGCGATCTGCATCACCTGTTCTTGGTAAACGATGATGCCTTGGGTTTCGGCCAGAAGATGGTCGATAGATTCGTGTACGGATTCGATTTCCTTGAGGCCATTCTTGACCTCGCAATAGGTTGGGATGTTCTCCATCGGGCCGGGCCGGTACAACGCCACGAGGGCCACGATGTCCTCAATGCAGTTGGGTTTCATGCGCTTGAGCGCGTCCATCATGCCGCTGGATTCCACCTGAAACACGGCGACGGTCTTAGCAGAGGCATAAAGTTTGTAGGACTTCTCGTCGTCCAGCGGGATAGTGCCGATGTCGTTCATCAGCCCCTCTGGCGGTTGGAATAGTTCGGTGCCTTCGGGGTTCACGTGCAACGGGCGGCCTGATTTGATGATCAGATCGACGGCGTTTTGAATAACGGTGAGGGTTTTCAGGCCCAAGAAGTCGAACTTTACAAGACCCGCTTGTTCGACCCATTTCATGTTGAATTGGGTGGCAGGCATGTCGGAACGCGGATCTTGATACAATGGGACCAGTTCGTCCAAAGGACGGTCCCCGATCACGACGCCCGCCGCGTGGGTAGATGCGTTCCGCAGCAGACCTTCGACCTGTTGGGCGTATTTGAGAAGGCGGTCCACGACCTCTTCGTTTTTCGCTTCTTCGCGCAGTCGAGGTTCGTCTGCGAGGGCCTTTTCAATGGAGACGGGTTTAACCCCCTCAACGGGAATCATCTTGGAAATGCGGTCGACTTGACCATATGGCATTTGCAAAACGCGGCCCACATCGCGCACGGCGGCTTTGGACAATAACGCGCCAAAGGTGATGATCTGCCCGACCTTATCGCGCCCATATTTGTCTTGCACAAAACGGATGACTTCTTCGCGACGATCCATGCAAAAATCGATGTCGAAATCAGGCATGGAGACCCGTTCGGGGTTCAAGAACCGCTCAAACAATAGTGAGTAGCGCAGTGGATCAAGGTCCGTAATTAGTAAGGCATAGGCCACGAGTGACCCCGCACCGGACCCACGGCCCGGTCCAACAGGGATTTGCTGGTCTTTGGCCCATTTGATGAAGTCGGCCACGATGAGGAAGTAGCCGGGAAAACCCATCCCTTCGATGATGCCAAGTTCAAATTCGAGCCGGTCTTCGTATTCTTTGACTTCGGCAGCGTGCGGGATCACGGCAAGACGAGCTTTGAGGCCTTCTTGGGCCTGACGTCGTAATTCTGCGACCTCATCGTCTGCAAATTTGGGTAGAATTGGGTCGCGTTTGTAGACTTTGAACGCGCATCGCTTTGCGATCTCAACACTGTTTTCGACCGCTTCGGGAAGGTCAGCGAACAGCGTCACCATCTCCTGTGGCGTCTTCATGTAGTGTTGTGGGGTCAGCCTGCGACGCGGTTCTTGTTGATCAACGTAAGATCCGTCTGAAATGCAGATCAGCGCGTCATGCGCCTCATAAAGCCCAGTTTTCGGGAAATAGACGTCGTTCGTTGCGACAAGCGGGATATTTTTGGTGTAGGCCATTTCGACATGGCCACGTTCGGACAACTTCTCAGCTTCGGTCAAGCCGCCATCGCCGGGATGGCGTTGCAATTCGACATAAAGGCTATCGCTATAAATTTCGACAAACTGGTCCATCAGCAACTCAGCTTTTGGCCGCTGACCTTGGCGCAACAACCGCCCGATTGGTCCGTCAGGTCCACCAGTCAAGCAGATTAGGCCGTCGCTATATTGCGCGAGTTCCTGAAGATTGACCTGTGGTACTTCGTTGCCTTGGTCCAGATAAGCGCAAGAGTTGATCTTCATCAGGTTCATATAACCCGCCTCAGATTTGGCGAGCAGGACGATCGGCGCCGGGGCTTCTGGCTTTTTGCCGGGATCTGGCGTCGTGTACCGGATGTCGATTTGGCAGCCGATGATGGGCTGGATGCCTGCCTTGGATGCGTATTCCGAGAATTCGAGCGCCGCGAACATGTTGTTCGTATCGGTCACAGCGACTGCGGGCATGTCCATGCCACTGGCTAAGCCGATAAGTTTTTTCACAGGCACCGCCCCCTCAAGAAGGGAGTATTCGGTGTGCAAGCGGAGGTGGATAAAGCGAGGTTCTGACATGACGCTAACCTATGCTGGTCAGCAGCGAGGGGGAAGATGCGAAACGCGATTGACCGCCGTCGGTGCACAGGAAATACTTAGCGTATGGTATCTCATCTCAATACATTCTTCGGAGCCTTGTCCGACCCAACCCGCCGCGCGGTATTAGAAAAGCTCGTGCTGGGCCCCGCTACAGTCAGCAATTTAGCAGCCCCCCACGATATGGCGTTGCCAACGTTCATGCGCCATTTGGGCGTATTGGAAAAAGCTGGTTTGGTGCGATCCATCAAGAAGGGCAGGGTGAGAACTTGCCACCTTGAGGCAGCACCTCTGTTAGAGGCACAGGGCTGGCTGGCATGGCAAAGACAGATCTGGGAAGACCGTTTAGACTCCGATTAAGTGTCTTTATCCTTGCCAAACGCATGTATGAAGGCTTTGAATGGTGCCAACCCAAGGGGCACGCCGCGTCTACGCCGCATCGACGCTGTGCCAATCCCCGTGATAATGTTTGGTAAGGCGGCAGGTTTTATATCATGAAAGTTGCGTTTTCTCTAAACGGAGAGGCGATCAGCATCGAGGCCGCGCCGACGCGGACCTTGCTCGACTGGCTGCGCGAGGACCGTGGGCTATGCGGCACAAAAGAGGGCTGCAATGAAGGCGACTGCGGTGCGTGCACTGTGATGGTCACGGACGGCGATGGGGCGCGGGC
>JAPKCP010000169.1 GCA_028822885.1 Yoonia sp.
CTCACCTAAGCGTACTTAGGTGAGGTTTGTAGTCCGTGGCTGTCATCCAAAATGTAGTGTTTTGACCTCTTGATAGTCTTCAAGGCCCATTGCGCCGCCTTCGCGCCCGTTGCCCGATTGCTTGTAGCCTCCAAAAGGTGAGCCATAGTTAAATCCACCGCCGTTGATGTGGACTGCACCTGCCCTCAATTGCCCTGCAACGCGTTCTGCACGTTCAGGATTGCCAGTTTGAAGATACGCAGCAAGACCGTAGGGCGTGTCATTGGCGATCTGGATCGCGTCCGCCTCATCCTCGAATGGGATGATAACCAAGACGGGACCAAAGATTTCTTGCTGCGCAATTGCCATATCGTTGCGCACGTCTGAAAATATGGTTGGCTTCACGAACCATCCAGTGGTGGAGAATCCATTGGCGAGCCCTTCAGGCCTGCCGAGCCCGCCCGCAAGAAGCGTCGCACCTTCGTCGATCCCCTTTCCGATCATCGCCTGAACGCGGTCGAATTGGATGCGATCAAACAGGGGGCCGATGTGTTCACCCTCGCTTGTTGGGTCGCCCACAGTTTGACCTATCGCAGCGGCCTTGGCGATTTCAAGCACTTGCGCGTAGCAGCTTTTCTCTACCAAAAGCCGGGTTGGCGCGTCGCAGGATTGGCCGGTGTTATACATGCATTCAAGCACAGATTCCGTCACGCGTTCTTCAAGGTCACAGTCCGCAAAGACGAGGTTTGGCGATTTGCCGCCAAGTTCTAGCGTAACCCGTTTCACAGTATCTGCCGCATCTTTGGTGACAGCCGTTCCTGCCCGGGTTGAGCCGGTGAATGACATCATTTGAATGTCCGGATGCCGCGACATGGCGGCGCCAACGGTTGGGCCGTCGCCATGCACAAGATTGAAAACGCCCGCTGGATAACCTGCCGCGTGAATAATTTCTGCAAAGATTGAGGCCGACATCGGCGTATGTTCGGATGGTTTCAGCACACAGGTACACCCTGTCGCCAAAGCCGGAATGACCTTGAGCGCGATTTGGTTCATTGGCCAGTTCCACGGCGTGATGAGACCGCAGACGCCGATTGCTTCGCGCAGCTGAACATCGCCATTTGAATGGATTTCCCGCTCTACTTGTGTCTCAAGCGCGTCAATGAACCCCTGCAAATGGCCAACTGCTGCGTCTGCTTGCGCGTCTCGGGCCATGGTGATTGGTGCACCCATTTCGGCAGATATGGCCTGTGCAAGATCCTCAAAGCGGTCTTGCGTTTTGCTCAAAAGGCTTCGCAGTAAAGCAAGCCTTTCGGCCTTTGTGGTACGCGAAAACGTCTCGAATGCTGCTTTGGCTGCGGCAACGGCGCGATCCACATCTGCGTTGTTGCCCAAGATGATCGTGCCAATCTGACCTTCGGTTGCAGGGTTAAGAATGGGCATGGCCGTATCGCTAAGTGGTGTGACCCAGTCGCCATTCACGTAGTGTTTTGTCATGTCCATGTGTTTCGTTCCTCTGTGTTTGCGTTCGCTTTGCAGCGCGTCAGGGATATTTTGTATGCATCGGTGGTTAAGTTTGTGTCGACGCTTGGAGCGGGAAGTGTTTGGGAAAAAGCCGTGATAATGCCTCTATGCAATCGCCGCGATATTCTTTCCGATCTGCTTCACCGGGATACAGCATGAGGCACAGCCACGATCCATCTGTGAGGGATTCGATTGTGCGCGCAGCGCGTTCTGCGTGCATGTTTTGGTAATCACCTTCAACAATGAGGTCCGCGCAAATCTGGAGGATTTTTTCGTATCTTTCGTTGTCGTACTTGTTGTGAATTTTCAAATAATTGGGGCGGTATTTTGCCTGACCCCAAAACGCAAACCAGACTGACAACCTTGTGTGGGTGCACGTTTTTTTGTCGAAATCCGCACTTATAATTGCCGCCAATTGGTGGGCGGCGGTTGGTTCGGCCTTGTTGAAATACTGGACCCACATATCGTAATGCTCTTGCGCCAGAAATCCCAAAGTCGCGTCATAAAGCGCTTCTTTGCTGTCAAAATGATAATTGACCACACCGTGTGAAAGGTTTGCTTTTTCAGTGACATGGCGCAATGTCGTGTCAGAAAATCCGCGCTTGGCGATAGAATGAATTGCAGCCATGATTAGCTGCTTGCGGCGCACCTCGCGCGGTGCCGTTCGCTTCTTTGAAGGGGACTCGTTGGTGTCCATTCTAAGCTTCTTCTCGTTCGGCTAACTGTTGATCTAGCATGTCCGCCCGCTGCTGACGCAACATCAAGATCGCCGCGATAGAAATACAGACTGCAACAGTAAGGATGATGATTGTCGCCAGCGCATTGATGTCTGGCCTCAGGCCTGTCCTGATGCGTGAAAAGATAAGGATCGGCAAGGTGTTCGCACCCGGACCGGTCACAAAACTGGCGATGACCAGATCATCAAGCGAAAGCGTGAACGCCAACAACCAACCCGAGACAAGCGCCGGGGTCAGGCGCGGTAGTGTAATCGCGGTCAGAACCTTAAACGGCTTGGCACCCAGATCGGCGGCGGCTTCTTCTAAGGTTTCGCCCATACCTGTCAGTCGGGCTTGAATCGTCACAGCGACATAGGCCAGAGAAAACGTAATGTGCGCGATGGTAATTGTTGTGAATCCCCGTTCACCGGGCCATCCAAACAATTGGTTCAATGTGATAAACATTACGAGCAGCGAAAGGCCTGTGATGACTTCGGGCATCACCAATGGTGCGACAAGCATTCCGCCAAACAATGTCCGGCCTCTGAAGCGGCCAAAACGAACCATCGCTAAGCCTGCCATGGTTCCAAGTATGGTCGCACAGGTCGCGTTAATCACTGCAATCTTGAGACTGAGAGCGACCGCGCTCCAGACTTCTTCGGATTCAAACAGGACTTGGTACCAGCGCACGGACCACCCGCCCCAAACCGGCACTAATTTTGAATCGTTGAATGAATAGATGACGAGCATGATCATCGGAATGTAGAAAAACGCCATTCCCAAGGTCAGCATAATGGTCAAAAAGCGTGAGCGTCGTGCGTACATGATCTATGGTTCCTCCGATGCTTTGCCCTGGAAATACTGAAAGACGATGATTGGTAGGACCAAAAGGAACAACAACACGATGGCAACAGCCGCCGCGACTGGCCAATCGCTGTTACGCGAGAATTCGTTGTAAAGCACCCTGCCGATCATTTGAACGTTCCCACCGCCAAGAAGGTCGGGGATCACGTATTCGCCTGTGGCCGGTATGAACACCAACAATGAGCCCGCAATAATGCCAGGCATTGTCAGCGGCAGCGTGACCCGAAAGAAGGTGTTTGCAGGGCGCGATCCCAAGTCTGCAGCGGCTTCGTTCAAGCTACCGTCAAGTTTTTCCATATTCGCATAAAGCGGCAGGATCATGAACGGCATATAGGTGTAAACGATGCCGACGTAGACTGCGAATTCAGTATAAAGCATCCTGATCGGTTCATCGATGAACCCCATCGCCAACAGAATGTTGTTGATCGTTCCCTGATCTGCCAACAGCCCCATCCACGCGTAGACCCGCAACAAAAACGAGGTCCAGAATGGGAGAATAATTGCGAATAACAACAACGGCTTGGCCACTGGGCCTGATCGCACGATCGCATAGGCAATCGGATATCCGAGCAAGAGGCAAATGATCGTCGACGTTATCGAAATCTTGAGAGAGTTCACGTATGTATCAAAATACAAACTGTCTTCGAGAATGTAGGCGAAATTATCGAAAACGAGGCGGATCGTGATGATCCCGCCGTCAAGCCATTCGACCATAGGTGTGAAAGGTGGACTGGCTATTTTCAGTTCTGCAAGACTGATTTTGGCAACGATGAAGAAGGGGGCCAGAAAGAACAGGACCAACCACACAAGGGGGACAGCGATTATAATCCGGCGGAAATTTTCCTGAACTAGACGCATGAACCTTTGTAAGATCGGTTTAGGCTGTGGTGCGCTTGTCGGACGCTGTTGCGTTTTGACATCGGTCATGAGGTCAACAGCATCGCGCTTGATGGTTCCCAGCTAATGTTAACCTTGTCTTCCCAAGTGATACGGTGGGTCCTGCTCATTGGTCGCGACTGGTTCGGGGCGGTAACGTCGACGATGTGGCCGCTGGGGAGTCTGACTTTATAGATGGATGTTTCACCAAGGTATCCAATGTCGTCGACCTCGCCGCTGACTTTGTTTGGCCCGCTCACTGGATCTTGCGACTTTACGATGTGAATTTTCTCAGGCCGCAGGGCAACCCAGATTTTGCTGTCCACTTTTACGGGTTGGCCGTGGTCGATGAAGACCTCTCCGACTTCGGTTTTTACGCGGACATGGTCAGCGCCATTTTCAGTGACGCGCCCCTCAAATATGTTTGCGGAGCCGATGAAATCTGCGACGAAGCGCGAGTCTGGGAATTCATAAATCTCGGTTGGTGTGCCGATTTGTTTGAAGCGCCCCATATCCATCACCGCCATACGGGTGGAAAGTGTCATGGCTTCTTCTTGGTCGTGGGTCACGACGATAAACGTAACACCGACCTGATCTTGAATATTAGCCAGTTCAAACTGCGTTTGCTTACGCAGTTTTTTGTCCAACGCAGCCAGTGGTTCGTCTAACAGTAAAAGCTTGGGTTTTTTGACCAAAGCACGGGCCAAGGCAACCCTTTGACGTTGGCCACCCGATAATTGCTTGGGTTTGCGTTTTTTGAAGTCTTCAAGTTCAACCAGTTTTAGGATTTCATGAACACGATCGCCAATTTCGCTTTTGGGAATGCGGTCCTGCTGTAATCCGAAGGCAATATTCTTCTCAACACTCATGTGCGGGAACAATGCGTAACTTTGGAACATCATGTTGGTGGGGCGCTCGTAGGCGGGCACATCGGCCATATCCACACCGTCGATCATGATCGTTCCAGCATTCAGCGCCTCGAACCCTGCCAGCATTCTTAGGAGCGTGGATTTCCCACAGCCTGATCCGCCAAGAAGGCAAAACAGCTCTCCCTGATAGATATCCAAATCGACATTATCGACAGCTGTGATTTCGCCGTATTTCTTTGTAACGCCCTTGATCTGGATGAGCGGTTGTTGCCCGTCCTGATCGAGCCACGGTGTATCGGAAACGGTGCTTGTTTCAGTCAATTTGACCCCCATGTCAGAACTTAATCAGTTTCTGAAAAGCGGCAGCAATCTTGGTGACTGCAACCGCTCAGATCAATGAAGGTGGCTTAGTTGCCGGCCTTGAAGTTGGTCCATGTGCGTGTTTGCAAGCGTTCAATGCGCGGTGGTAACACATCTGGTGTGTACATCTTTGCAACCTGATCGGACGTTGGGAAAGCAGCAGGGCTAGACGTTACTGCTTCGTCAACCATTGCTTTGCCGGTCAAATTCGCAGTTGCGTACCAAGTATAGTTACTGTCCGCGGCACCTACTTCTGGACGCATCATGTAGTTCAGGAACAAATGTGCGTCTGCGACGTTGGTTGCGTCCTCAGGGATCATCCAACCGTCAATCCATAACTGAGAAGCGCCGTCGCCTTCAGGCATGAAAAAATCAAGAACGACACCTGTTTCTGCTTCTGCCGCGCCGGACATCGCCAACAGTCCATCAGGACCCCACGTTGCCGAAACACAGAATTCTTTCTGTGGCATGCGCTGATAGGCATAGTTGTCGAATGTTTTCACGTATGGGCGGATTTCGGCGAGCATTGCACCGACAGTTTCGTAGTCGTCTGGGTTTGTAGAGTTCGGATCAAGCCCCATATAGGCCAGCGCCATTGGGATGATATCGCCCGGTGAATCGAGGAATGACACACCGCAGGCGGCAAGTTCTTTCATATGCACGGGATCGAAAATCATGCTCATCGAGCCGATTGGCGCGTCTGGATATGTTTCGAGCACGAGTTCTGCGTTGTACGTTACGCCATGTGTACCCCACATGTACGGGATAAAATGTTGGTTTCCGGGATCCCAATCGCTGGCAAGCTGCTCCATGATCGCTGGGTCCATATGTCGCACGTTATCGAGCTTGGACATGTCCAAAGGCGCGACAATACCGGCTTGAATGAGGCGTGCCGTGCTGCTTCCAGAATGGCTAACCACGTCATATCCACTACTGCCAGCAAGCAGTTTTGCGTCGATCGATTCAGTGGAATCGTAAAGGTCGTAAATGACTTCGATCCCGTATTCGGCTTCGAAATTTGCGATGGTGTCTTCGGCGATATATTCGCCCCAATTTGTTACTTTAAGAACGCGGTCTTGTGCTTGGGCTGTCCCTGCGATCGCTAAGCCCGCGGCCGTTGCTATTGAGTATACCAGAATGGTCTTCGTGACTTTCATGCCTAATTTCCTTTCCCTGATTGAGTGTCCCACTTCGGATGGCGCGGCAGTTTGGAACGTGAACCTTTGATGGTGCCAGATGGCGTACTCAGGTGAAGATGCACCTCAATTTCCGTGGCTTGGTGGACCGCGTCCCCTGCAATTTTCTATCTGAACGGTCATTCAGAAGCGTAGGCTGATCAAAAGATTCGTGTCAAGCGACACAACCGTGTCACCACACAATTTGCTTGGTTGAGCATGTTCTGACTGTGTGTTCAGTCAGAACTGCTTGACGAGGTCGCAGTTTTGCGAATTATTGAGGCAGAGAATAAATTTGCTGAACGTCACTGGCGCGGATTATACCGCTTTCAGAGATGTATGTTGATGGATGAACAATGTCGAAAAGCGGGTAGGCTAACGCCTGACGTTGGAGGTTTTCAGCGCGGGCATACGTCAATCCTAAGTTGGAAAGCTATTTGAAAGTCGGTGGTTGCGATGGACAAGAAAGACAGAGATATAGGCGTCCCAGCAGACTGGGATCGTCGCGGCTTGCCGGGCTGGTGCTATCACAGCCCCGCTTTGTTGGCGCTTGAGAAAGAGCAGATTTTCAAAACGCATTGGCAGATAGCGTGCCATGTTTCGGACATTCCTGACCCGGGCAGCTATTTCACCTTCGATTTGTGCGAAGAGCGGGCCATCATTTTGCGCGATGCAAAGGGCGAAATCCGTGCGTTTCATAATATATGTCGTCACCGTGGGTCACGCTTGGTCGCGAAAGAGCAGGGGACTTGCCCAAGTGCATTGGTGTGCCCGTTTCATGGGTGGGTCTACAATCTAGATGGGACTTTACGCGGTGCCGCGCGGCCCGAAACATTTCCAAAGCTCGACAAGGATGAGTTTGGCTTGCGGCCTGTCGACATGGAAGTCTGGAACGGATTTATTTTTGTGCGGTTCAAGGCTGGTCCGCAACCCTCTGTCGCAGAATTG
>JAPKCP010000170.1 GCA_028822885.1 Yoonia sp.
GGGCGTATCTGATGGCGGGTGCACTGGACGGGCTACGGATTCTAGACCTGACTCGGATTCTGGCAGGGCCGACGTGTACGCAGTTGTTGGGCGATTTGGGCGCTGAAGTGATCAAGATTGAGAACCCAGCGACAGGCGGTGATGACACGCGCAGCTGGGGACCACCATTCGTCGAAGGCCCAGACGGAACACCCACAGACCTCAGCGCGTATTTCATGTGTGCAAACCGGAACAAGCTGTCCGTTTCCGTCGATATCGCAACCAAAGAAGGACAAGATACGATCCGCGCTTTGGCGTCCCAATGTGATGTGATGGTCGAAAACTTCAAACCCGGCGGCCTAGCGAAATATGGATTGGATGCAGAGACACTTTTGAAGGCCGACCCTGCGCTGGTCTATTGTTCAATCTCTGGGTTTGGTCAGACCGGTCCAAATGCGAGCAAACCCGGCTATGATCTGATGGCCCAAGGATTTGGTGGAATCATGTCGCTGACAGGTGATCCTGCTGGCGAACCGATGAAGGTTGGCGTCGGTGTCGCGGACGTCATGTGCGGGATGTACGCAACGATTGGAATTTTGGCGGCCCTGCGCCACCGCGATAAGACCGGCGAAGGACAGCACATTGATGTGGCCCTTGTGGACAGCCAAATTTCTTGGTTGGTCAATGAAGGTGTGAGCCATCTTACCACTGGTGATTTACCAAAGCGACGCGGTAACGGACATCCCAACATCGTGCCGTATCAGGTTTTTGCGACCAGCGATGGGCATGTGATCATTGCAGTGGGCAACGATACGCAATTCAGCCGGTTCTGCACGTTTCTTGGGGTGCCACAGTTGGCGCAAGACCCTCGCTATGCGACCAACCCAGCGCGATTGGAAAACAGAGACAGTCTTTTGGCGCAGATCGTCCCTTTGATTGCCGCTAAACCGATGTCTGACATGATTGATGGATTGGAAGCGTCGAAGGTCCCAGTTGGCCCGGTCCAGACCCTCGACCAAGTATTTGGCAGCGAACAGGTTAAAGCCCGTGACATGATTGCGACGATTCCCACGGATGACGCAAAGGCAGGTGAAGTGCGCGTTATCGGGAATCCGCTGAAACTTTCGAAAACGCCTGTAACCTACCGGCGCGCGCCGCCACGCTTTGGACAGGATACAGACGCAGTTTTGGGCGCAATTCAGACTAAACGGTGAAAGCACAGGCACTTGAGGCCTGAAACACCGGTAACAGGTCCGTCATTCACGGGTCTGTGAGATATATAATTCGCAAAGTGCCTGTATGTCAGGATTAACGAGAGCGCAGTTTAGCTGTGTTGTACTTTTTCTAGAATCGGACGCATGCATGACGCAGGATATTTTTGGGCAAACGACAACCGTTGCAGCAGGCCCAGCGCTTGAGGCTTGGAACAAAACCCAAATGGCGTTCTTGGCGCACGGAGCAGCAACCCCTGTTCACCTAGGTGAAGTCCTAAATGTGGCCCCCGATTTTGCTCTTGCCCAAGCCGTGAAAGGCATGTTTTACACGCTTCTTGGCCGCCGTGAATTGATGGACACCGCGCATGAGGCATTGGCAACTGCGCGCGCCGCCGCAAAGGCAAATCCCGTCAGTGCCCGCGAGCAACATTTCATCGACGCGCTTGCCTGCTGGGTTGCAGGTGAACCAAAAGCTGCGCTGGTTCATTTTGAAGCGGTTATTGCTGAAGCCCCTGACGATATTCTGGCGGTAAAGCTTGACCACGCCACACGTTTTGTTCTCGGTGACAGCATCGGCATGCGTCGAATGTTGGAACAGGTGATGCCCGCCTATGGGCCTGATCACCTTGGCCGAGGGTATTTGATGGGGTGCTATGCCTTTGCCCTTGAGGAAACTGGTGACTATTCCCGTGCGAAATCTGTGGGCCGTGAAGGCATGCTGATTTCCCCTGACGATGCGTGGGGCCTTCATGCTGTTGCCCACGTCCATGATATGATGGCTGATGCGGCTGGCGGGATCAAATGGCTTGATGGTCGTGAAAGCGCTTGGGCGCATTGTAACAATTTCCGCTATCACGTGTGGTGGCACAAAGCGCTGATGCACCTTGATCTGGGTCAGCACGATGTTGTTTTGGATTTGTATGATCGTGAAATCCGTCAGGATAAAACTGACGATTACCGTGATATTTCAAACGCAACATCGTTGTTGTCACGGCTTGAATTGGACGGAGTAAACGTTGGTGATCGCTGGGAGGAATTGGCCGATCTGTCAGCTAACCGGACCGAGGACGGCTGCCTTATTTTCGCTGACCTGCACTACATGCTGGCACTTGTTGGCGATAATCGTGAGGCCGAGGTCACGAAATTACTGGGCCGGTTGCACCGCGATGCGAATGAAAGCAAAAATGATATGCAAAAAGCGATGGCCGCGCCCGGGCTTGCTGCGGCGGTTGGTCTTGAGGCATTTGGTGAGGCTGAATTTGACAAAGCCTTCGTCAATTTGGTCCAAGCCCGCAAAACAATTCAAGATGCAGGTGGTTCACACGCACAACGCGATGTATTTGAACGTTTGACTATCGACAGTGGTATCCGTGCTGGATATTTGAACGAAGCCGAAGATATCCTCGCAGCGCGAACACTACGCCGCAATGGCCATGAAGATGGGTATGCCGCCGCTCGCCAATCGTTGATTTCTGAGGGACGTGCTGCCGCCGGTGTCGCAGCCCGATTTCCAGCCCAATAAGGTTGGAATCAAGGACGTTCATTAAGATGGCCAACGCCACACAGTCTGACATACAGCGCGTACGTGACCCGCGGCTTGATTTTTATCGCGGTATCGCGATGCTCATCATCTTCACGTCACATACACCGGGCAATTTCTGGGGCGACTGGATTCCCGGCCGCTTTGGTTTTTCCGACGCGACTGAGATCTTCGTGTTCTGTTCAGGCATGGCGTCAGCAATTGCGTTTGGCGGAAGCTATGACAAGCGTGGCTGGATTTTGGGCACTGCGCGCGTGCTCTTTCGGTGCTGGCAGGTCTATTGGGCGCACATCTGTCTGTTTCTGGCCATCGCCATGATGTTGGTCACGATTGACCTGTTTGAGTTCGAGAAAAATTACGTGAACAGCCTCAACCTTGGTCGGTTCTTTAACGACACCAAGGATCAACTGTTTGGCCTTTTGACCCTGACCTATGTGCCTAATTATTTTGATATCCTGCCGATGTATATCGCGATCCTTTTGATGATGCCCCTGATTATGGCGCTATCAACAGTCCACGTTAGCCTTGTCTTTGCGTTCTGTGCCGCCCTTTGGTTCATCGCCCAAACCCGGATCATGATTGCGTTGGGAATTGAGCAATTCGCTGTTTCTTTGCCTGCTGCGAACTACAGCGATCGACCTTGGTTCTTTAACCCGTTTGCGTGGCAGCTTGTATTTTTTACTGGTTTTGCGTTGATGCGCGGCTGGATTCCGCGCCCACCTGTCAACACCGTTTTGATCGTTTTGGCGTCCATCATTGTGCTCGGCATGATGACCCTGTCGCATGTAGCTATGCGCGAATGGGGCTTTGAATGGGCGCGTGATTGGCGCACTGCGAATACTGAGCTGGTCACAAAAACTGACTTTGGCATTGCGCGCTACACGCACTTTCTGGCCCTTGCCTATTTGGCATATGCTGTTGCGGGCGACGGCGGACGGCGTTTGATCATCACAGGTCAGTCTGTGGGGGCAAAAGCTGTGAAAACGCTTGTCACAGTACTCACTAAAGTCGGCCAACAATCGCTTGCCGTATTTATCGTTTCAATGATGCTCTCGGTCTTTGTAGGATTTATCCTAACTGAGACGGGCGCGACCGCTGATGACGTCACCGCAATAAAGTCACAAACATACGTCGCCGCCGGGAATATTCTTGGCTGGGTATTCCTTGTCTTTATCGCCTACACTGCCGCTTGGTTTAAAAGCCAACCTTGGAGAAAGTCTGCTACAGGATGATTTCACGTCGCGCCCTTTTGGTCAGTATGGCCGCCGCTGCTGCAACGCCTTCTTGGGCGAAGCCTGAGTTAGTTATTGCTGAAACCCACTTTACCGCAAATTTGGTCGCAGACATGGCCCGAGATCTGGCTAAGGCCGATTACGTTCCCGCTCTCCAAATTCCGCAGGAATGGCTTGACCTGACCTATGATGAATTTTCGCACATCTGGTTTGATCCGCGCAACGGGATTTGGGTGGATGAAGATCGACCAATGAAAATGGACCTGTTTAACGCAGGCCTATATGTACCGCGCCCAGCTGAGGTGAACCTTGTTGAAGCTGGCGTCGCTAAGACCCTTGGCTTTGATATGAACCTGTTTGCAACGACTGATGAATTTCCCGAACTGCCGATTGGTGACACAATGGGTTATTCTGGGTTTCGGCTGCGGGCTGCATTGACGACACCTGATATCTTTGAAGAATTCGTTGTTTTCCAAGGCGCGTCCTATTTCCGTGCGATTGCGAACGGCCAGAATTATGGTTTGTCTGCACGGGGTCTTGCCCTGCGCACAGGTGATCCAGACGGCGAAGAATTCCCTGACTTCACCAAATTCTGGGTCGAGGCCGCATCCCCCGGTGATACCGAATTTGTCATTCACGCCTTGCTTGACGGGCCATCAACAACCGGCGCGTATACGTTCCGTATTCAAGCAGGCGACAAGGGTGAGCCAACAGTGATGAACGTCGACTGCACCCTGTTTCCCCGCGTTGATCTGACGCATGTTGGACTGGGACCACTCACGTCCATGTTCCTGTTCGACGAAACAAACAGAAATCGGTTCGACGACTTCCGCCCAGCAGTTCACGACAGCGAGGGACTGCTGATCGTGAACGGCAATGGCGAGAAAATCTGGCGACCTTTGGCGAACCCCACCAGCGTGCAGGTGTCGTCCTTTACCGATGAGAACCCCCAAGGGTTTGGCCTCATGCAGCGCAATCGAACTGCTGACGATTACGCAGATCTTGAGGCCCATTACGAAAACCGCCCATCCCTTTGGATCACACCAAACGAAGGCTGGGGCAAAGGTGTCGTGGAATTGGTTGAGATTCCAGCAGACTTGGAAATCTACGATAACATCGTTGCCTATTGGCGCCCCGCTGACCCAATGATGACTGGCACTGAACATCGCTTTGGTTACAGCATGCAATGGGGCGACGAACCCGCTGGTTTACCGGACGTCGCACGCGTCACGAATACCCGTATAGGCAAGGGGTTCGATCAGGTCAAAACCGTTATTGCCATTGATTTCACAGATCATCCTGACCTGCCTGAAGACCTATCAGAGGTCAGCCTGACGATCCGATCAAACAACGGTGAAGTCTCGACCGGCATTCTTCAGCGCAATCCGGGAACTGGGGGCGTGCGTCTTGCGTTCTCATTGTTGCCGGGTGATGCGCAAGCCGCTGAAATGCGCGCCCAAATGCACATGAATGGCACCGCGATTAGCGAGGTTTGGTTGTATAGATGGACGATTTAGGGCCACATCCACACGCGGGATGGATGCCATCTGCCGCAAGACGAAAAATGCCAATCCAAGCGTTGGATCAGCCTTATCATGACGCGACAGCACCTCGAACACGCGCCGGACCACGCACTGTCTGGTGGCGCGCAGCTACGTTTTTGCCCGCAATTGCTGCTACCGCCGCCCTAATCGTAGCCTTCACCGACTGGTTCGCGATGGACGGTTTTTCGGCGTTTGAGGGCGTTGTGATCACTTTGATCGCCTTCACGTTCTTTTGGATCGCGCTGTCCGTCAGCACGTCATTCCTTGGCGTCGCAACCTTGTGCCTATCACGTCCACGCGCAGCCCTTGACGGCCCAGTTCCGCCAATGAACGTGGCGCTCTTAGTCCCTGTTTTTAACGAAGACACCGCGGACGTGTTCGGCAATGCCGCCGCGATGCTGTCCGCCTTGGATGAACAAGATTTCGTCCACAGTTTTGACCTCTTCATCTTGTCCGACACCCGTGATGCAGCCATTGCCGCAAAAGAAGAACGCGCCTTCATCGCACTTCGCACGCAATTGGGCTTGGGCAGCCAAGTTTATTATCGTAGGCGTGCCGACAATGTAGATCGCAAGGTCGGCAACCTTGCCGATTGGGTCGAAAACTGGGGCGGTGCCTACGAGGCTATGCTTGTGTTGGACGCCGATAGCCTGATGGCTGGCGAAGCAATTGTTGGGTTGGCCGATGCGTTGGCCTATGATCCCGCAGCAGGGCTAATCCAATCTTTCCCAACGTTGTTTGGCGCACAATCCGTGTTTGGCCGCGTACAGCAATTCTCAAACCGCGTGTACGGTGCGGCTTTGGCCGAGGGCCTTGCCAAATGGACTGACCGCGAGGGCAATTACTGGGGCCATAACGCGATCATCCGGTCCGCTGCTTTTGCGGCCTGCGCGGGCTTGCCCAAGGTTGGCAACCACAAGGGCAACGGCCGTCTGATCCTCTCACACGATTTTATTGAGGCAGGATTACTGCGCCGTGCTGGCTGGTCCGTGCGTTTCTTGCCGCGCATCGGGGGGTCCTATGAAGAGGTTCCGGCGACTCTGATCGACTACGTTCTACGCGACCGTCGCTGGTGTCAGGGCAACCTGCAACATCTCAGGCTAATTGGGTCGCGTGGTTTCAATGCGGTGTCACGCTTCCACCTGATTAGTGGGGCGATGGGTTATCTCATGTCCCCAGCTTGGTTCGCTTTGCTTCTCGTCTGGACGCTGATTGGTAACGGCCAAGAGACGAACGCGATCCGCTACTTTTCTGGCTTTGACCCGCAGGTTAGTTGGCCTGTGATCAGCACTGGAAACTCCCTCGCGATCCTCAGTTTTATGTACGGGATGTTGCTGGCTCCAAAGTTGATGAGCGCAGGTGCGGCCAGCCGTTCGGGCATCAACATGCGCGATATGGGCGGAGCATTTCAGTTCCTTGGATCGCTGTTCGCTGAAATTCTACTGTCGATCCTTTTTGCTCCAATCATGATGGTGCAGCAGACGATTGCGGTAATACGCACAACAATTGGCTATCAGGAAACATGGACGCCACAACAACGACGTGGTGGTCAATACGGCATGTTGATCATGCTCAAGTTCCACATTGTGGAGACGCTAATGGGCGCTTTGATGATTGCAGGTATGGCCCAAGGTCTTGTGACACTGTGGCTGCTACCCATTGCAATTAGCCTGATTGGGGCGGTCCCACTGTCTGCGTTCAGCGGAGTAAATCTAGGGGCAAAAGGATGGTCGGGGCGTCAAATGGGCACACCAGAGCACCTAAACGCGCC
>JAPKCP010000171.1 GCA_028822885.1 Yoonia sp.
AAATCACGGGCTTTGAGGCATACACCTTGGCTGCCCCGCTTGGCGATGCGGGTCAGGGCGCTCACAACTTCAGCCTCGGTCATGATCTCTTGCATCACAAACCGGGGGCGGCACACAGCAACGCCGATGCGTGGCAAAGCGTGTTCAGCGGCATGTTTCACCTCACGGCTAAAACGCGCGGGTGCCTCAACCACAAAATCGAAGAACATGCGCCTGCCGCGTGCTGCTAGCTGCGCCTCTTGTCCCTCAAGCTCTGACATGGCCGCAGCGATCCGCGCCTTGGTCTGTGGGCTAACATGGGCGCGATTGTTGATCGCGCGGTCAACCGTGGCAGTACTAAGACCAGACTGTCTTGCGACTTCTTTGATGGGAAAGCGATGGGTCATTTGATGTGTTTTTGATGTATTTTGAACCACCGTTCAAGCCATCATTCTGGCAATCTTGGAACAGAATAGGGGAGAGCAGTTATGAATGACCAAATCGACGCCAATGTAGGGTATTATGATCCAGACGCCTGTGACCTCAGCGCGTTTAAAACACTGATTGACCGTGTCACTGACCCGTCTTCAGTCCCCAATGCCGAAGACATCCAGAAGAACGTGCCGGTATACGATATGGCCCACCTTCGCCCCGCGCTTGAAGACAAAGCAACACGGCGTAAAATTATGACCGAATGGGCGCAGGTGCTTCAAACTGGGGCGGGCGCGTTGGTCCTGCAGGGGGCCTACGCCGACACGACCGTGTTGGACGAGGCCACGCAAGTCTATGACACCATTATTGCGGCAGAAAAGCTGGCAAATGGAGGTGGTGGTGACCACTTTGCTGCGTCAGGTGCGAATGATCGCATTTGGAATTCACTGCAAAAACTGTGTGAAGCAGCGCCTGAGATCTACCTGCGGTATTTCGCCAATACAGCGATCGCTGCGGTGTCTGAGGCTTGGTTAGGGCCTAACTACCAGATGACTGCCCAGATCAATTTGGTGCATCCGGGCGGTGCCGCACAACAGGCACACCGCGACTATCACTTGGGCTTTCAAACGGCTGCAATCAGTGCAGATTACCCTGCGCATGTTCATGATCTCACACCAGCGTTGACATTGCAGGGGGCCATTGCCCATTGTGATATGCCTATCGAAAGTGGGCCGACAAAGCTTTTACCATTCTCGCAATGCTACCGTGCAGGCTATGCGGCGTGGCGGCGTGATGATTTTCGTGAACTGTTCGAAGAACGTCATATTCAAATGCCGTTGGCCAAAGGGGATGCCGTTTTCTTTAATCCAGCGCTGTTTCATGCCGCTGGTGCCAATACGACTGCGGATATTCACCGGATGGCGAACCTGTTGCAGGTGTCATCAGCCTTTGGACGGGCGATGGAGACGATTGATCGTCGTAAAATGAGCAAGTTGCTATATCCATATGCGGTTTCAGCGCGCGCGACTGGCACACTCAGCTTGTCTGAGATGAAGGCGTCGATTGCTGCGACTGCCGAAGGGTATTCGTTCCCGACAAACTTGGATCTTGATCCGCCAAAGGGTGGCATGGCACCTGAGACGCAGCAGTCCTACTTTGTACGCGCGCTCGATGAGGGCACTAGTTATGAAGATTTTGCAGACCATCTTGATGTTATGCTGGCAAACCAACACGCGTAGGGATGTTTGCAAGGCAAAGCGGCTGCGGACTGCTTTGCCTCTGCGCGTAGGGTCATGCCAGAAAAACGTCCAGATCATGTGCGAGCATATCGACTTAAGAATGCTTTTTCAGATCAGTTCCGCCCAATTCATCAAAAAAACATCGGATGCTTAGGTTGGTAAGTGTCCCAAGTGCCACGAACATTAGGCTATTTCTCAAGCTCGAAGGCGTCGTGAAGCGCCTGCACCGCAAGCTCCATGTATTTGCGGTCGATCAGGACTGAGATTTTGATCTCAGACGTCGTGATGACCTTGATGTTGATACCTTCGGCTTGCAATGCACTGAACATTTTGGCGGCAACACCTGCATGGGATCGCATACCGATACCCACAACGGACACCTTGGCGACGCCGTTATCAGTCACCAGATCATGGTAGTTGATGTCACCTGACGCCATCGCGTCGGCCATTGATTTCTCTGCTCGGATCACCTGATCTGTCGGGCAGGAGAACGTCATGTCGGTGCGTCCTTCCTCGGATATGTTCTGAACGATCATATCGACGTTCACACCGGATTCGGCCAACGGTCCAAAGATGGCGGCCGCAATTCCGGGACGGTCGGCCACTGAGATCAGCGTCATTTTGGCTTCGTCACGGCTGTAGGCGACACCGGCAACTGCGTTCTGTTCCATGATTTCCTCCTCATCGCAGACAAGCGTACCAGCATCGTCCGATGGTTCTTCAAATGATGACAGCACCCGGAGGCGCACTTTAAACCGCATGGCCAGTTCAACCGACCGTGTTTGCAAAACTTTAGCACCAAGGGATGCGAGTTCCAGCATTTCCTCATAGGCGATCTTGTCAAGTTTGCGGGCTTTGTCTGTAATGCGCGGGTCGGTGGTATAAACCCCGTCCACGTCTGTGTAGATGTCGCAGCGTTCTGCCCCAAAGGCCGCGGCAAAGGCCACGGCGGTGGTATCAGACCCACCCCGACCCAGCGTCGTGATCCGGCCTTCTGGGCTAATCCCTTGGAAGCCGGCAACGACGGCGACGCGCATACCTTCGCCAAACTTTGCGTTGATGTTGTCTGTCGGAATTTCTTCAATGCGGGCCGAAGCATGCGCCGCGTTGGTCATCAGCGGGACTTGCCAGCCCTGCCAACTGCGTGCTGGAATATTCATTTCTTGCAAGCGCATGGCCATCAGGCCTGCGGTCACGTTTTCGCCAGACGACACAATCGCATCGTATTCGCGCGCATCATAAAGTGGGGACGTGTCATTAACCCAGCCAACCAATTCATTGGTCTTGCCAGACATCGCCGAGACGATGACGATGACGTCATATCCTTTGGCCACTTCAACGGCCACACGTTTAGACGCTCGCGCAATCCGGTCAAGGTTTGCGACGGACGTTCCACCGAATTTCATTACCAGCGTTGGCATCGCTTTTCCTTTGCCACATCAGGACTGTATGGGAAGATCGCGCTCCGTTTAGACTGCTGGCGCGTGAGGGGCAATGGTGCCACGATTGTTCTCGAAAAATCCGACATCTTTTCCTAAGAATTCGCAGCCTTTCGGGACCATATTTTCTAGCTGGAAGAAATCAGTTCGTCTTTTTGGTTGGCATAAACGGGAGGGGCATGATCGGCACACCGTCTGCAATCAATTTCTGGGTGTCCGCCGCACTTGCTTGCCCGTAAATCGCGCGTTCGGGTTTGTCGCCGTCGTGCATCGCCCGCGCTTCTGACGAGAAGTTGGTTCCAACATCCGTCGCATTCGTTTCGACGTGTTGCTTGAGTTTTGCCAAAGCGGTTTCTGTATCGCGCAGGCGCGGCGCTGAAATCGCATCTGATGTAGACACTTTGGGGGCCATCAAGGCCTTGCGCACGTCCGCGTCCCCACAAGTTGTGCAATTCACCATCTTCGTTTCAAGAAGCCGGTCGCAATCGCTGCCAGATCGAAACCAGCTTTCGAACGTGTGGTCTTGGGCGCAAGTGAGATCGAAGCGGATCATCGACGGAAACTTTCTTCCTAAGGTCTAAATCTGAAAATAGTGATCGGGGTCAGGATCGCAAGGCCTTAGCGCGTTATCAATGCGGGTGTGAAGCTGGCAATGATCCGCTTCAGCTCTGGTTCGTTTATTTTGTCAGCAGCCTTTGCCGGGCTTACCCATCGTCGCCGTCGCTCATGCGCTTCTGGCCAGTCGCTGTGCACGTTTGTTATTTTCATTGGATAGACCAAAGTGATCACGGGAAACGACTGCTTTTTGCGGTATTTTTGATAGGTATAAACACCAAGGCAGGTGTCATAGGCCTTTCCAGTAAGCCCTGCCTCTTCCCAAGCTTCGGTCGCAGCTGCTTGTGCTGGCGTTTGTTTATGCATGGGCCAGCCCTTGGGTAGTATCCATCTCTCGGTTCGCCTGCTGGTGATAATACATATTTCAACATTATCGTTGCGCACACGAAAGCAAAGCGCTGCAAACTGTGTTCGCACCTCCATTTTACCCCAGCGGCGCAGCTTGAGTGGAAGTTGTTTGGGTTTAATCGCTTTTTGCATGGTACTGGGCGTATCGCGGGTTAAGTGTCTGTTATGTCGATTACGTCCCATGCCCCGTTGCCGCATGCAAGCCCTGTCCCTGTGATGATTGGTCACGAGATTTACCGTGGCTCTAGCTATGGTATTCATCACCCGTTGCGTGTGCCTCGGGTGTCGACGGTGATGGATTTGTCGCGTGCGATGGGCTGGTTATCACGCGACCAGTTTGTACAAAGTCCTCGGGCAAAGCCTGCAGCCTTGCTTGGGTTTCACACAGGATCATATGTCGCAGCGCTTCAGGCCGCTGAGGCACAACAATCTGTGTCAGATGAAGTGAAAACGCAACACGGCTTGGGCACGCCGTCTAACCCAGTTTTTGCTGAAATGTACCGTCGACCTGCAACATCTGCTGGCGCATCGCTTTTGGCGGGCGAGATGTTGGTAAGGGGTGGCGTCATCTATGCGCCGGCAGGGGGCACGCATCACGGCATGCCGGATCGCGCAAACGGGTTTTGCTACCTCAACGATCCAGTTTTAGCCATACAATCACTTCGCCGGAATGGGGCACAACGTGTGGCATATGTTGATATCGACGCGCACCACCCTGACGGCGTGGAATATGCCTTTGCTGATGATCCTGATACCTTGCTAATTTCAACGCATGAAGAAAACCGGTGGCCACGTACGGGGGCTTTGTCGGATCAAGGGGCAGGCCAAGTGTGGAACGTGCCACTTCCCGCAGGTGTTGCAGATGATACAGCGGCCCTTGTGCGCGATGAGGTCATTTTGCCAGCAGTTCAAGCCTTTCGCCCAGATGCGATCGTCTTACAATGTGGCGCGGACGCCGTGTTAGAGGACCCACAATCGCGCATGGCTTGGTCGAACCAAGCTCATTGGGCAATAGTTTCTGCCCTCAAATCGATGTCACCACGATACTTAGTTCTTGGGGGTGGTGGCTATAACCCATGGTCTGTTGGTCGTTGCTGGACAGGGGTATGGGCAACGTTGAATGACTACGAAGTGCCGGACATTTTGCCGCCTGCCGCCCAAGATGTCCTGCGCGCTTTGACGTGGGATGGGCAGCGCCGGGTCAAGGTTCCACCTGCCGATTGGCTGCAGACATTGGCCGACACGTCCCGCCCGGGGGTAATCCCTGATGCCGTTCGTGCCCGTGTCGCCACTTTGAAATCGCGAATGCTGCGTTGGATCTAGGCTTGTCAGTTCCCAACATGGTCTCGATAAGGTTTCTATGCGCTTAATATTGATCTGCCTTTTGTGTTGCGTCATCCCGTTAAAGGCCTTGGCCGAAGACTTGGTGGTGTTTGCTGCTGCAAGCCTTAAGGGCCCGTTAGATGAAATCGCAGCCAGTTTTGGCAACGTCGTGGTATCTTACGCAGGCAGTGGGACATTGGCGCGACAGGTGTCTCAAGGGGCGCCCGCCGATGTGGTTTTGCTGGCCAATGAAGCGTGGATGGAAGTGTTAGTCGCAGAAGGCGATGTTGGCCCGCCCGTTGATTTTGTCGGCAACCGGCTTGTTCTGATTGGGCAGCCGGGAATGGCTGAGGTACCGCTCACTGCCGAAGGTCTCATCGCGGCGCTTGATGGTGGCCGATTGGCGATGGGTTTCACAAATAGCGTGCCTGCTGGTATTTATGGTCGGGCTGCTTTGACGTCGCTTGGTCTTTGGGAAATCGTCGTACCCTTTGTCGTTGAGGTGGATAACGTGCGAGCGGCCCTGATGTTGGTTGCGCGGGGTGAAGTGCCGCTTGGCATTGTGTACCAAAGCGACGCGCTTGTTGTGCCCAATCTCCCAATCGTGGCAAGGTTTCCAACCGAAAGCCACCCGCAAATCTCATATTTTGCTGCTGTAACTGCCCAGTCAGACCATCCTGACGCAGCGGCGTTTGTTGATCATTTACGCGGAGTAACAGCACGCACGGTGTTTGATAATGCTGGGTTCTGCACTGATCGACGGTGGTGTTGAACGATGCAATTCGGACCAGCCTTTTGGGAAATTGTGTTGTTGTCGCTGCGGGTTGCGACGGTGGCGACAATTGTTGCTTTACCGCTGGCCGTTATGATGGCTTGGCTTTTGGCGCGGCGACGGTTCTGGGGGCATGGGTTGCTCAACGGTCTTGTGCATCTGCCGCTGGTTCTGCCGCCCGTAGTCACGGGATATCTCCTGTTGGTGGTGTTTGGGCGCAATGGCGCTGTCGGGGCAGTGCTATATGATCTGTTTGGCATCACATTGGCATTTCGATGGACCGGTGCTGCCTTGGCGGCGGGGATCATGGCGTTTCCACTGATGGTGCGTGCGATCCGTCTTGGATTTGAGGCCGTTGATCACGGAATTGAAGATGCGGCCGCAACCCTCGGTGCATCGCCAATGAGGGTGTTTTTGACGGTCACTTTACCATTGATTGCGCCCGGTATTCTGGCGGCGGCTGTGTTGGGCTTTGCCAAGGCGCTGGGCGAATTTGGCGCTACGATTACCTTTGTCGCAGCCATTCCGGGGCAAACGCAAACGATCCCATCCGCTATTTATGGACTGCTACAGGTGCCGGGTGAAGAAGGTGCTGTTGTGTCGCTTGTCGTTGTGTCGATTGTGCTGGCGATGGGCGCGTTGATTATGTCTGAATGGCTTGCAGCCCGGATGACGAAAAGGTTGGCCGCGTGATGTTAAGCATTAATATCCAAGCCAAACGGGGTGATCTGACCCTTGATGTGCAGATGGAAGTGCCTGCGGGCGTGACGGTTCTATTTGGCCCTTCGGGGTCTGGTAAGACCTCTGTGATCAATGCGGTTGCGGGCTTGCTGACGCCAGATTCAGGGCGGATCGCATTGGGTGAAAGTGTGTTGTTTGATGCCCAAACGACTGTGCCGCCCCACAAACGCAAAGTTGGCTACGTGTTTCAAGATGCTCGGCTGTTTCCGCATAAAACGGTTCGCCAGAATTTGATCTACGGTGGTCGCCATGACTTTGACCGGATCGTTGCTGTCTTGGGGTTGGTGGACCTGCTTGATCGTCGCCCAGCAGGC
>JAPKCP010000172.1 GCA_028822885.1 Yoonia sp.
CAAACGGGGCCTCGTGGCAGCGCACCTCTAAGACGCCGCGCGAGCCTGATCCGCCAGCTTCTGCGTAGCCGAACCCCGGATCGAAGAAGCCTGCGTAATGCACGCGAAATTCACCAACCATCGCGATGTAGGGGGCCATCTCAGCGGCGGCCATGGGCGGGATCGCGATGGCTTCGCGGCTGACAAGAATGTAGAATGCACCGGGGTCGAGGATGATCCAGCCTTTGTCGGTGCGCACTTCTTCCCAGTATTCAGCCGGATCGTAGTAGCCAAGTTTACCAAGGTCGATGACGCCCGTGTGTGGTTTGGCGCGGTAGCCGACAAGATCGGTGTCTTGTGGTTTCAGATCAACTGAAAAGCCAAGGCCGTCTGAGATAATGGCATCGCCAGACACGATAGGTGTGGTTTCATGTAGGGTTTGCAGCTCTGCATCTGACATGACCGTCTTACCATTGCGGAATATAATCTGGTTCAGCATTTGGCCGGTCTGGGCGACGACCGAAAACGACCTTGGACAAATTTCAACAAACAGGGGGCCGGTATAGCCGTCTGGCACGCGGTCAAACTCGAACCCATAATCAGTAATCACACGGGTCAGCAGGTCAAGTCGGCCAATCGAAGATTTGGCAGAGGCAGCAGCCGTCATCCCAGTGGGTAAAGACAAGGATTCGATCAACGGAACCACGTAGACGCAGCCTTTTTCAAGCACAGCGCCGTGTGTAAGGTCGATCTCGTGCATCTGAAACTGCTGCAACCGATCCGTGACGGTGCGGTGACGCCCGGCAAGGAACGATGCACGCACACGGTATGCGCGGGTGCCAAGCCGCAGATCTAAAGAAGCAGGCTGAATTTGGCCATCTCCCACTGTCTCTGACGCAGAAATTTGACCGGCGTCCAACATTGCCCGAATCTGGTGGTCTGCAAGAACACCCGGTTGTGCGGTGGTTGTCATGGCGCATCTCTCCCTAGGTGCTGCGAGTTAGCAAAACGCCCGCCACGCAAAAGCGGGACGGGCGGTTATGATTTGGTCGGGCTAGCAGGACTCGAACCTGCGACCTTCCGTCCCCCAGACGGACGCGCTACCAGACTGCGCTATAGCCCGACTGAGGCTGTGTTTATCGCAAATCATGCGCGGGGCAAGACCGAATGCGTCTTTGATTACCAAGGATGTCGCATCTCATCACGCAGCGCGATTAAGCGGGTCAGCAGGGGCGCAATTTCAGCGGCATTCTGTTTGACGCGCTCTGGCTTGGCGTGGACCGCAGCAACCAAGCAACGTGCTGGCATATCAGCGCGCGGGAGTGGGTTCGCAGGAAGAGTCTGCTTTGGTTTCAAGAACGGTGATGATGCCGCGATAGCATCAGACTTGGCCAGTGCGGATTCGTCACTGACCGGGTGAACGTCGCCTGACTTGGTTTCGCGTGCTTTGTCGACATCAATTTCGATGGTTGGCTTTGCGCTGATAATCTTAAGGCGTGGTTTGAACGCAGTGTTTTTCTCAGCGACCTCAGTCACTTCGTTTTCAATGTCCTCGCTCGCGTCAAACAATCCCGACTGCGTTGCTTCTTCTGCCTGCATCATATCTGAAGCTGCGCGCGAGGCGTTGGCGGGCTCAGATTCTTCAGATGTTGGTGCTATCGTTTGTTCAGCCGAATCGAGTCCTTCACCGATGCTAACAACATGCTTCACACCCTTTTCACGCAGCAATTTTTGAGCACCCTTAATTGTCATGCCTTGATCATGTAGCAGGAATTGTATGCCCGCGAGCAGTGACAAATCATCTGGGCGATAATACCGCCGCCCACCTGCACGTTTCACAGGTTTTATCTGACTGAACTTGCTTTCCCAAAACCGCAACACATGGGCAGAGGTATTCAACACATCTGAGACTTCCGAAATAGTTCGGAATGCTTCGCGTGATTTGGCCATAACAGCAGCCTTACTTTCAGGAGTGTGGACCGAACTTAGCTTTTGTTACCAGTAGCAACGCGGTCTTTCATCAAATGAGACGGACGGAATGTCAAAACACGGCGGGGGTGAATAGGGACTTCTTCGCCAGTTTTTGGGTTACGACCAATACGGGCAGCTTTGTCGCGAATAGAGAATGTTCCGAAGGAAGAAATCTTTACAGACTGACCAGAAACCAGTGCGTCAGAAACGTGTGTTAGCACACTTTCAACCAAATCAGCGCTATCGTTGCGGGACAAACCCACTTCGCTATGCACAGCGTCGGCAAGATCCATGCGCGTTAAAGTCTTATCAGCCATAATTGTATCCCCCAGTCAATTACCGAACGATAAGCCCGTTCCAATTTAAGAGTCAATAACTTCGACGCCTAGCATACTGTTTGCGCGGGACTTTTCCTACCAGCGCAGAACAACAGCGCCCCAAGCCAATCCACCGCCAATCGCTTCTGACACGATCAAGTCGCCTTGTTTGATCTGGCCGCTTTCAACGCCGACAGACAATGCTAACGGGATCGATGCTGCAGAGGTGTTGCCGTGATCTTGAACCGTGACAATCACCCGGTCCATGCTTACCCCAAGCTTTTTGGCCGTTGACGTAATGATCCGAATGTTGGCTTGATGGGGTACAACCCAGTCGACATCATCCGCACCAAGGTGAACTTTTTCAAGTGCCGTATCAGCTGTTTGTGCAAGTTTTTCAACGGCATGGCGAAATACTTCTTTGCCCTGCATTCTGAGGACACCCGTATTTTGGGTGGACACGCCCCCATCAACGTAAAGTAAATCTTTATATCGACCATCCGAATTTAGGTCTGTCGCGAGGATGCCGCGATCAGCATTTGTGCCATCGCCATCAACGCCTTCAAGGATCACCGCACCGGCACCATCGCCAAATAAAACGCAAGTCGATCGGTCACTCCAATCCATGATTCGGCTGAAGGTTTCTGCGCCAATCACCAAAACTCGATTGGCTTGACCCGATAAAATTAAAGCGTTTGCGTTTGCGAGCGCAAATATAAAGCCCGCGCACACCGCTTGGATATCGAATGCGAATCCCTTGGTGTTGCCAATTTTGTGTTGGACCATTGTCGCCGCTGACGGGAACGTGTGGTCGGATGTGGATGTGGCCACTATGATCGCATCAATATCGTTCGGGCCGAGACCCGCCATCGACAGCGCATTTTTAGCAGCTTCGGCCGCCAAATCCGATGTCCCTTGGTCAGGGGCAGCAAAATGGCGGCGTTCGATCCCTGAACGTGACTTGATCCACTGATCTGTGGTCTCAAGTGTTTTTTCAAATTCGGAATTAGGAACGATCCGTTTAGGCAGGTAGTGACCAACCCCCCGAACAACTGCACGTCGTGTCATTATATTGCCTGCCGCCCGTTAGGACCAACGCGTCTCATGACTTTGCGTCAGTTTCATCTCGTGTATCTTGGGCTAGGCTGACCGCAGAGGCAACCCGCGCGGCGAGTTTGTCTGAGAAGCCTGACTGTGCAAGCCGATATGCCAGTGAGATCGCAGCCGCGACCCCGGTTGGATCAGCTGAGCCATGGCTCTTGATCACGGTATGATTGAGACCAAGGAAAACGCCCCCGTTTACGCCACGTGGATCGACCTTTTTGCGCAACCGCTTCAGCGCGCCTTGGGCCAGAATTGCGCCCAACATCGACAAAGGATTCGCTTTGAGGTTCGTGCGCAGCAGGCCTGCAATTAAGTTGGCTGTGCCTTCGCCTGTTTTCAGGGCTACGTTGCCCGTGAAACCGTCCGTAACGATCACATCAACGCGGTCAGAGGGCAGGTCGCCGCCTTCAACAAAGCCAATATATTCAAAATCACCCGCATCGGCTGCACCCGCAATGAGCTCATGCGCGACTTTCAGTTCTGCCCGGCCTTTGTGCTTTTCAACACCAACATTCAGCAAACCAACGCGTGGGCGTGTAATATCAAGACCATTGCGGGCGTAAGATGCACCCATCATGGCATATGCGAGAAGGTCATCTTGATCAGCGCGGATGTCAGCACCGGCATCCAGCATGACGTTAAAGCCTGAAGGGTTATGGGATGGCCAAAGACAGGCAATTGCCGGGCGATTCACGCCTTCAGCCTTGCGCAGCCGCAACATGGACATAGCCATCAGGCCACCTGTGTTACCACAACTGACACAGACCTGTGCCTGACCAGACCGGACAGCTTCTATTGCGGACCACATCGACGTCTTCTTACCGTTTCGCACAACGCTACTTGGCTTATCCGACATCTTAACAACCTCAGACGCATCATGAATTGTTACGCTGTTCGTGAGGTTTTTAGCCGTCAGGAGGGGTGATAATTCGGTCTCTGGCCCGTGCAGAATAACTTTGGCATCAGGACACTTGCCCAAAAACAAAGCAAGGCCCGCAACAACAGTTGCAGGCCCATTATCGCCACCCATAGCGTCTACAGAAAGCACGGTCTCAGTTGCGATAGCCTCGGTCGGAGCTGTGTCCGTTACGGCGATAGTCATTGTACTGAGATGCCCCTGCCTGGGTAAATTATGCTGCGTCTTCGTCCAGATCAACTTCTGCAACTTGTGCAATAACTTCGCGTTTTGCGTACTGACCACAAGATGGGCAAACGTGGTGTGGGCGCTTTAGCTCACCACAGTTGTCACATTCGTTTGGGTTTGCTGCAACAAGTGAGTCGTGTGACCGACGGTTGTTGCGGCGGGATTTGGAAACTTTATTCTGCTGGACGGCCATAGTTAACCCTATATTTTATTGGGCTCACGGCCCGTAAGTGTCTATCTTTCGGGGGTCGTACGCCATTAAGGCAGCCCTGTCGAGACGCGATATTCAAGAGGGCGAAACATACTGCGATTCTTTCACGGTGCAAGAGCTTTGTTCACAGGTTTTCTGGGGTTTTCCTATTTTAAGCATCACCAGATTTAATCGCCTTTAGCCTCTAACGCGGCTTTTAAGTCACCAAGGCCGGCAAACGGCTTTGCATCTTCGTCCGACATTGGGGTAGCGCCATCTTGGGCATAGATCGCCTCACCGAGTTCGGCATCCGCTGCGCGTGGGAACGCGGGAAGGGCTAGCGACAGCGCTTCTGACAGCAACACATCAAGATCAAGGACAGCAGGAATGGACTCTACTGTATCATCCTCGGGCATTTGCGCCTCAGCACCCCCGGGATATTCAAAATTAGCGAGGTATGTACGGGTTAAAGGCTCATCAATACGGGTCACAACGGGTTCAAGCGTGACAACACAGTCCTGCACGACCGTCGCCCCGAGCGTGGCCGTCAAGTGCCAATCACGTCCGCCCTGGGGTGCAATGGTTCCATCGAATCGAAGCTTGCGAATGTCGCGAATACCGAGTGCCGCGGCCATGGCCTTGCGGGCCTCGGCGTCTGGGGACAAAGTAAAAGTTGTGTCTTTTCGGGTCGCCAAATCGGCCATACGAAACTGTGTCGGCGCTTTATCGGCCACGGGCGTATCCATTCTTGAACAAGGAGGGGTGCATGTTGTAGGTGGGATAAAAGCCAAGAGCACCCAAAGCAAGAGGTCAGTCATGAGCAGGAACCATAGCACACCCGGTGCCCTTATGCGCCGCATATCCTTAGTCTTGGGCCTCGGACTTGCAGTCGCGTGTTCGCCGATTACCCGAAACCACGGGTTTGTGCCGCTTCCAGAAGACCTAACGCAGCTGACACTTGGCGTTGATACGCGCGAATCGGTGCTTGCGCTGGTGGGCCCCGCGACATCTGGTGGTGTCCTCGGGGATAGTACGCTTTATTATGTTGCCAGCAAATTTGAGCATTTTGGGCCGTTTGAACCAACCGAAGTTGATCGTCAGGTCGTGGCAATTAGTTTTGGTGGTTCAGGGACTTTGACGAATGTCGAACGCTTTACCCTGCAAGATGGGCGGACAGTCGCTTTGTCACGTCGCGTCACCGAGGACGGCATCGATGATCTGACATTCATCAACCAGCTGCTTGGGACGATTGGGCAGATTGATGCAGGCCAGTTCTTGGGTGGACCGCTTGGGGACAACAGTTAAACGCCGTCCCCACGTGCCTTAGTCGTTTTCTGGCTGGAACGTTAGGGCGACGCCGTTGATGCAATATCGCAATCCCGTAGGGGCTGGGCCGTCTGGAAAAACGTGGCCCAAGTGGGCTTCGCAGGCATTACAATGCACCTCTGTGCGTTTCATAAAAAAGCCGCCGTCGATTCTTTCACCGACCCGTTCGGGATCAATAGGGGCAAAGAAAGACGGCCAGCCTGTGCCGCTTTCAAACTTTGTGTCTTGTTCAAACAAAGGTGCCCCGCAGCAAACACACATGTAGGTTCCTGCGTCTTTCGGGAAATCTTCGTGCGTACCAGCACGTTCCGTGCCATGTTTACGTGTGACCTTGAATGCGAGGTCAGAAAGCTGTTCGCGCCATTCCGCGTCCGATTTGATGATCTTGTCCATGGGTTTGTGATGTCCTTTATGGTGCGTGTAATAAATGTAGGGCGCAAGTCCGTAGGATCCAAGGATGGCATCACGTGACGGTGAACTTCCGCAACGGGCGTTATTTGGCACGCCTCGCGATATCCACTGCTGATGTGATGGCCTGCCAATCTTTGCGACATCGCTGTTTCTTTGGGACTGATGGTCGAGACGTAGATCCATTTGACAGGGCATGGTCTCACATGATGGTCGAAGATGGGGCCGGTGGGCCGCTTGTCTGCACATTTCGACTGCGAGAATCGGTGTCTGTTGAGATTATTAATGGCTACGCAGGCCAGTTTTATGATCTTGAAAAGCTGTCCAAAACGGATGGCCCGCATATTGAGATTGGCCGGTTTTGCACCGACCCTGCCACCCCCGATCCGCATATCCTGCGGGTAGCATGGGGGGCTTTGACAGGGATTGTTGACGGGTGTGCGGCGACTGTTTTGTTTGGCTGCACAAGCTTTGAAGGTGTTGATCCTGAGCCTTATGCAGGGGTCATCCAGAAGCTTGCACATCGGCATTTGGGACCCCAAGAGCTGATGCCGGCGCAATCGGCGATCGAGACTGTCATGCTTGATGATGTTTTGGGTGGGGCAGAGAAACGGCCAATGCCACCGCTGCTCAGAACATATCTGGCGATGGGTGGCTGGGTTAGTGATCATGCTGTTATAGATCGGGCCTTGCACACGCTGCACGTTCTGACTGTCGTCGAGAT
>JAPKCP010000173.1 GCA_028822885.1 Yoonia sp.
GCAGGCTTGCGGGCAACACGGCGGGCATTGTAAGTTGCCTCTGCCTTGAGACCTTCGCGTGTGAACCACGCCGCAAATGTCAGCAGCGCTGCCCCAATAAGCGCAGTAATCAGCGTCACAGGTCCGTTGTTGATCGAGGTAAAGACGAGGACAATCGCTGGGATAAATAGTAATTTCGTGCCGGATGTTCCGTCATCGTCAACCGCACTTTCAAGCGGCGTTTCGCGAACATCCTCATCAGAGGATGATCCATTGGGGCTAAATTTCCCACCAAACTTCTTTGCCATTACGCTGCCCCCAAAAAGCCGCTGGTCACGCCAAACAGTAAAATTACAAGAACGATAAAGGCGATGGTGCGAACAGTTTCAGGCACGGTATCCTCCTTGAGGGTCTTCGGCGCGGGCCCCTTGAACCAGCGCAAAATCGTCAAAATCACCAGCCCGCCGATGACCAAGGGGACGAGCGCTACGAATAGCAAAAGCAGTTTGATCATGGCTTACCGCTCCTGTTAGCGTGGTTCCCTGACAGATAGGTAACATTCCCACGATTACGAGTGCTTTTGTGCTGAGGCACGTTCTGCGTTTAATTTGCGCGCATAGCCTGATTGCAGAACTTCAACGGCAAACAGGACAACGACAGCGAAGTAGAATGTCGATTTGGACATCGGAACAATGTCTTGGCCGAAGACCTTAATGTTCAGGCTATCGTCGTGCATTGCGTGTGCGGCCGCTGGACCAGCCTCACCCAGCAGAACAACGCCAACAATGAGCAGGATAAAGAGACCAAGAACCTCGTACATGCGGTTTTTTTCAAGGAATTTGGTAACGCCGTCCGCAAGTAGCAGCATCGCAAGGCCGGACAGCAGGATCGCGATTGCAAGGATCGGGAAGACGTCTGTGATCGCAAGGGCCGACAAAACCGAGTCGAATGAAAATATCAGGTTCATCATCACGATGAGCACCACGACTTTTACGGCGGACTTACCGGATTTGTTGTCCAGATCATGGCCAAGATGCTGTATCGACAGCATATGCCGGATTTCCTTGATCGCCGTATACATCAAGAACATGCCGCCCAGCACGAACACGATTGTCGCAAAATTGATGCCGCCTTCTAAGTAGCCAGTCCAAGTCATGATGTAGAATGGCTCAGCCAAGGCATCAATCAGCCGGATCATTATGAAAAGAAGGACCACGCGCAGGACGACCGCAATCAGGATCCCCCATTTGCGGACCGCTCTTTGTTGGGCGACAGGTGCGCGTTGGCTTTCGATTGAGATATACAGCAGGTTATCGAAGCCCAATACAGCCTGCAAAAAGCAAAGCATGATTAGGTTGGTAGCGTTCTCAAATGTGAGTAGGTCGGCCACGATGGTAAATCCCCCAGTCGGCAAGTCGCGTCATTTCAGCGCGATCATGCACAAGCAGGAGGGGGGCCACAAGGGTTCAACGTCGCGGGTTTTTCCCCGTAGGACGGCCCTTTACTGGGCGATTGACTGGCTTTCGGGCGCGTGTGGGCTGTGGTTTGGTAGACAAACCAAGTTGATCGCGGACGACACGCTGCTTTAGTTCCTCAACCTCGCCCTGTGGTAATGACCCCAGCTGAAACGGCCCGTAGCTGACCCGGATCAGACGGTTCACGGTGGCACCAATGTATTCCATCGCGCGGCGAATTTCGCGGTTTTTACCTTCGCGGATGCTGATGGTGAGCCATGCATTGGCACCTTGCTGACGGTCAAAGGTGACCGTCATCGGTTGGTAGTTAATACCCTCAACGGTGATACCTGCGCGCAACTTATCAAGACTTGCCTCAGAGGCGGACCCTTTGATCCGAACGCGGTAGCGGCGCAGCCAGCCGGTGCTCGGCAGTTCCAACTTTCGCTTTAACTCACCGTCGTTGGTCAGAATTAAGAGGCCCTCAGAGTTAATATCAAGTCGTCCAACAGACATGACACGCGGCATGTCTTCGGGCAGGCTTGCAAACACCGTGGCGCGATCTTTTTCATCGCGCTCTGTTGTCACAAGGCCCGCTGGCTTGTGATACAACCAAATACGCGGTGGATCAGGTTCGCCCACGTCTTTACCGTCGACAGTAATGCGCGCGCCGCCGATGATGTTCAGGGCAGGACTATCGATCACCTTGCCGTTCACGGTAACGCGACCTTCTGCGATCATACGTTCGGCTTCACGACGCGAGGCAATGCCCGCGCGGGACAAGACTTTGGCGATCCGGTCGCCCTTGGGGATATCATCTGACATGGAGGCAGCCTTACGCATCGCACCCCTTTTAAGCAATGCCCCCTGTTTCCTCTGGCTTGAAATATCCCTGCTGGGGCCATCCTGCACTTGCAACACCCGTATTATTAGCGAAACAAGTATCTCATGAAATTCAACACGCATATGCATATCGCGCTGGAAGAGGCACGATTGGCCGCCAATCGCGGTGAAGTTCCCGTTGGTGCGGTGATCGTGGGCCCATTGGGGATTGTCGCACAAGCCGGAAATCGGACGCGAGAGTTGAGCGACCCAACGGCCCATGCCGAGGTGCTGGTTATCCGGGCCGCATGTGCCGCGCTCGGTCAAGAACGTCTGATGGGATATGATTTGTATGTAACGTTAGAGCCCTGTGCGATGTGCGCTGCTGCGATTAGCAATGCTCGGATTGGGCGACTATATTACGGGGCGAGTGACGCAAAGTCGGGTGGAATTGCGCAGGGGCCGCGTATTTTCTCCCACTCACAATGCCATCATGCCCCAGAAGTTTATGATGGGATCGATGGTGCGGCATCCGAAAAAATGTTAAAAACATTTTTTGCTGAGCGCCGTGGATGAAGGGCAGCGCGCGCGGCGAAATTTTCTTTGTCAAAGAAAATTCCAGTGCTTGGGGCACTCGATGTGCCAGATGACCAAGGTTTCGCGCATCCATGTCCTTGCGGGCAGCCGTGCAGGGCGGTAAACGCGTCCACGATATCAGACGGAGATCAGGCCCATGTCCATTGACACCGAAACCGCCCGCCGCGTGGCGAAACTCGCCCGTATTAAGGTTGAGGATGACGCATTGCCTGCGCTTGCCTCTGAATTTAGTGCGATCTTAGGGTTTATTGAGCAACTCAATGAGGTTGACGTGGACGGGATTGAGCCGATGACATCTGTTACGCCCCAGCGCTTGAAGCGCCGCGAGGATGTCGTGACGGACGGTGATCAGCAGGAAAAGGTTCTTGCGAATGCCCCTGATGCCCGTGAAGGGTTCTTTGCTGTGCCGAAGGTGGTTGAATAATGTCTGATCTGTCCAAACTCACAATCGCCGCTGCCCGTGACGCGATGCGCAAGGGTGATGTATCATCGGTTGAACTGACCCAAGGCTATCTGAAATCCATTGAAGCGTCTGGTGCGTTAAACGCGTTTGTCCACCACACGCCAGAGATTGCTGTCGCGCAGGCCGAAGCCGCTGACGTCCGTATCAAGGCCGGTGATGCCCCTGATATGTGTGGCATCCCGCTCGGGATTAAGGATTTGTTCTGCACGAAGGGTGTAGCGTCACAGGCGGCGTCTGGCATTCTTGCGGGTTTCAAGCCTGAATACGAATCGACTGTGACATCTCAGTTATTTGATGCGGGCTCCGTCATGTTGGGCAAGCTCAACATGGATGAGTTTGCGATGGGGTCCTCAAACGAGACTTCGGTTTATGGTAATGCTGTGAACCCGTGGAAGATTGATGTTGAATTAACACCGGGTGGGTCTTCTGGTGGGTCCGCTTCCGCTGTGGCCGCCGATTTGTGCCTTGCTGCGACGGGAACTGATACGGGTGGATCTATCCGCCAACCCGCTGCTTTCACTGGTATTACAGGCATTAAGCCAACGTATGGCCGCATTTCCCGTTGGGGTGTTGTTGCGTTTGCGTCGTCGCTTGATCAGGCTGGCCCAATGACCAAAGACGTGCGTGATGCGGCCATCATGCTGGAAGCCATGTGTGGTCATGATCCTAAGGATTCGACATCCGCTGATATGGCTGTGCCGAACTTTGAAGCTGCCTTGACGGGTGACATCAAAGGTAAAGTCATTGGGATTCCAAAAGAATACCGCATGGACGGGATGCCTGAAGAAATTGAAACGCTGTGGGCCGATGGCACAGCGATGCTCAAGGATGCGGGCGCTGTGATCCGTGATATCACGTTGCCGCATACCAAATACGCACTTCCAGCCTATTATGTAATTGCCCCGGCTGAGGCATCGTCAAACCTTGCCCGCTATGATGGCGTTCGTTTTGGCCACCGTGCCAAGCTTGATGCGGGCGATGGCATCACAGAGATGTATGAAAAGACTCGCGCAGAAGGGTTTGGCCCCGAGGTGCAGCGCCGCGTGATGGTTGGCACATATGTGCTGTCCGCTGGGTTCTACGACGCTTATTATAATCGTGCCCGGAAGGTTCGTGCGTTAATCAAGCGGGACTTTGACATTGTCTACGCTGATGGGGTCGATGCGATCCTGACGCCCGCGACTCCGTCTGCTGCGTTTCCGCTTGGGTCGATGGCTGACGCTGATCCGATCCAGATGTACCTTAATGATGTCTTTACGGTCACAGTGAACCTTGCCGGTTTGCCCGGTATCGCAGTGCCTGTGGGTCTTGATAAAAACGGTCTTCCGCTGGGCCTGCAGTTGATTGGGCGACCTTGGGAAGAGGGCGATTTGCTGAACGTCGCTTATACACTCGAACGTGCGGCGGGCTTTGTAGCCAAACCGGCAAAGTGGTGGTAATCTTAAGATCTGTTTAGAACGTTTGGGGTGGATCCACGTGAAATTTTCAACTTTGAGCGTTTTGGCAACTGTGGCGTTGGCTGCATGTGCTGTGACACCGCCTGTTGTCCCGGATAGTGGGCGCGGTGTGGGCTTTGGCGATTACGCTGATTTTGAATTGGACCGTGCGCGGCGCGAGGCCCAGTTGACGGGTCAGGGTATTGGTGGGCCATTGAGTGCGCTTCGCACTCCAGTGTCTACTGAGACAACAGATACGACTCAGGCGATCGCCACATCTGATTTGGCTGCCGCTGGCATTGGCACAAGTGTAGCTGCAGGCGGTGGTGACATCATTGGCAATGGGCGTGCTGAGGATGGCGCACCGCTGAGTGCTTTGGCGACCAGTCCCCTTGGCGAATCGGCCATCGAGCAAGAGCAGCGTTCGGCCAATAACCCTGAAATTTCTGACGAGAACAATTTTGACGCAGTGAGCGGCCGCGAAACGATTGAAAGTGATGCACAGCGCCGCGCCCAGCAAGCTGAAGCTTTGATCGTTGTTGCGCCAGTTCCATTACCGGCGACACGCGCAGATTCTGGACCGAATATTGTTTCTTATGCGATTGGCGCCCCAAATCAGAAGGGTCAAGAGTGGTACTCCCGTTCAATCCTGTCTGGTGAAACGCGATTCTCGAACAATTGCGCGACGTATGGTAGCCCTGATGCTGCCCAGCGGGATTTCTTGACGCGCGGTGGCCCAGAGCGTGATCCACGGGGCATTGATCCTGACGGCGATGGGTTTGCTTGTGGCTGGGACCCGGCCCCGTTCCGTTCGGTGTCTGGCAACTGACCCTTACACATCCATCCCCCAATTTTGGCCCACGTCGCGGCGGCGTGGGTCCAGATATGGTTGTGATTCATTATACGGCGATGGTGTCGGCTGATGCCGCTTGCCGGACATTGTGCAACCCTGACACCGAAGTCTCTGCCCATTATTTGATTGATGAGGACGGCACTGTCCGGTCCTTGGTGGCTGAAGGCATGCGGGCATGGCATGCGGGCGCAGGCCAGTGGGGCGACGTTGTAGACGTGAACAGTCGGTCGATTGGAATTGAGTTGGCGAATCCCGGTGCTTGTCCATTTCCGATGGCGCAAATGGACACGTTGAGCGTTCTTTTGCACGGAATTTTTGCGCGCTGGGCGATCAATCCCGCCCGCATCATAGGGCATTCCGACATGGCCCCGGGTCGTAAGATTGATCCCGGTGCGCGGTTTGACTGGCGGCGGTTGTGGCTTGAGGGGGTCGGGGTTTGGCCAGACTGCGGGGCAACGCATGACTTGCCCGCCTCTGCTAAGGTGTTTCGTCAGATGGCAGACCGGTTCGGGTATCGCTGTGTGGACGATGACTTGCTGCTGCGGGTCTTTCGGATGCGTTTCCGTCCTTGGGTTGATGGGCCTTTAGATACGGTTGATATGCAAATGATCAGTGATCTTGCCACACGTTTCCCCGTTGACGCATCGTCCATCACCGCCTAAGCGAATATTGCGCGGATGGCTGGATGGCTGCGGCAGTAATGTCGAGGAAAGTCCGGACTCCACAAAGCACGGTGCCGGGTAATCCCCGGCGGGGGTAACCCTAGGGACAGCGCCACAGAGATGTAAACTACCCTCGCTTGCGGGGGAAAAGGTGAAACGGTGGGGTAAGAGCCCACCGCGGACGTGGTAACACGGACGGCACGGCAAGCCCCACCGGGAGCAATGCCAAATAGGGACCGCGTGTCACCTTCGGGTGGCGGGGATGCTTGACCCCCAGCAGGTCCGGGTTGGCAGCTAGAGCGGCGTTGGTAACAGCGTCGTCAGATGAATGGTCATCCAACTGACTTCGGTCGGTGGACAGAATCCGGCTTATAGGCCATCCGCGCAAAATGGCTTTACGCACTGACTTTTACGGCGCCTGAGGGATGTGGGGTCAGGGCGCCTCAGGCTACTTTCGCGTATTATGAAGGTATTTCACTCGTTTTGGATGGTGCCCGGCACCCAACACCCAGTCTTGTTGTGTCCTGTCTCGTGACAAAGCACTAAAAGGCGGTGATTGCAGTTGACTCGGGCGTGGACGCGGGTAAAAGACGGCTTCAAGAGAATATTCACCCGCAGGCCGTTTGGGCCGCATTCCGGAGAGATGAGCCATGGCGAAGCCTACCACCATCAAAATCCGCCTGAACTCCTCCGCGGGGACCGGGCACTTTTATGTAACAAAAAAGAACGCACGTACGATGACCGAAAAGATGGTTATCAAAAAGTACGATCCAGTTGTTCGCAAGCACGTCGACTATAAAGAAGGTAAAATCAAGTAATTTGATTTTCTCTTTGACCTAACAAAAGGCCGTGCAT
>JAPKCP010000174.1 GCA_028822885.1 Yoonia sp.
AGTGACAGCGTTCGCCACGTCCTTGAGTGACCGTGGCGTTGATGTGTCAGGATCGTCGGTTAGCACTTGTTCGATTTCAGTGCCCGTTTGGGTGACTGTTTGCGCATATACGAGTGTCCCAAGTGTCGTGGCTGTCAGGGCAGATGTGATGATGCTGTTACGCTAGTTTATGGTCGTTTTCTTTGTGTTTTTGACGCCGTCTTGCGTGGATGAAACACAGGTAAATGTGCGATCTGCCATTGGCCTGATTAGAATTTTAAAGGTTTGTAAGCTTACTTTTGGGTCAGGGATGTCAAATATTATTGTCTATACGCAAAGCCTACCATTCTCGCGGCTTGCTGATAGGATTATGCGTGCCGCTGGATCGGGTGGCAGAAAAGGCGAAGGGTCTGTTCTTAGTGGTCTTGGTAATATGTTTGGAGATCGCTGATTAGCGTGGGATATCAAAGCCTTCAGGGGCGAGGTGAAAGCCCTCAAAGGTGAACCCGGGCGAGACTGTGCAACTGACTAAAGTCCAGTCACCCGTCGTGCGGGCGGCTTGCCAATGGCCAGTTGGGACGATGCCTTGGGGGTGATCCCCATTCAGAACATCTGGTCCCAGACGCAGGTCTTGTGCGGGGCCTTTGTCGTCTGCTGCGATTGATAGGATCAGCGGTGCGCCTGCGTGGTAAAACCAAATCTCAGTCGCATCGACCGTGTGCCAATGACTACTTCCACCGTCTTTAAGCAGAAAATAGATAGCAGTCCCGACGGATCGACCTTCGTTGTCGGCGGCCCAAGTCTGGCGGTAGAACCCGCCCTCCGGATGGGGGGCGAGGTTCAGTCTTGTGATGATGTCAGCGGCGGTCATATCAACCTTTAAGGATTGAGCGACCAGCGTAGATCGCAGTCTCACCGAGAATCTCTTCGATGCGGATCAGCTGGTTGTATTTCGCCAAACGGTCAGAGCGGGACAAAGACCCAGTTTTGATCTGACCACAGTTTGTTGCAACTGCGAGGTCAGCGATTGTTGCGTCTTCAGTTTCGCCAGAGCGGTGCGACATCACGTTGGTAAACCGGGCACGGTGAGCCATGTCGACAGCTTCAAGAGTCTCTGTCAACGTGCCAATTTGGTTGACTTTTACCAGCATGGAGTTTGCAGATCCCTTAGCGATACCGTCAGCCAAACGCACTGGGTTCGTCACGAACAAATCGTCACCAACCAGCTGAATTTTGTCACCAATTTTGTCTGTTAGCATTTTCCAGCCGTCCCAATCATCCTCAGACATGCCGTCTTCGATTGAGATGATTGGATAATCAGCTGCGAGTTGTGCAAGATAGTCGGCATTTTCTTCTGATGTGAGGGATTTGCCTTCGCCAACCATCTCGTATTTGCCGTTCTTGTAGTACTCAGTCGCTGCACAATCGAGCGCGAGGTAAATGTCTTCACCCGGCTTGTAGCCAGCTTTTTCGATAGATTTCATGATGAAATCAAGCGCTTCACGGGTTGATCCGATGTTTGGTGCAAATCCGCCTTCATCGCCAATGCTGGTGTTGTGACCTGCGGCAGACAGCTCTTTTTTCAGCGTGTGAAAGATTTCAGAGCCCATGCGCACCGCTTCTTTGATGTTCGCGGCGGACACGGGCATGATCATGAATTCTTGGATGTCGATTGGATTATCCGCATGTTCGCCGCCGTTGATGATGTTCATCATTGGGACAGGCAGAGTGCGCGCGGATGTACCACCGATATAACGAAACAGCGGCTGTTCGGTGTAGTCTGCGGCAGCTTTTGCCACGGCCAAGGACACGCCAAGGATCGCGTTTGCGCCAAGGCGGGCTTTGTTTGGGGTGCCATCGAGTTCAATCATCGCCATGTCGATGCCGACTTGTTCGGTGGCGTCAAATCCAAGGATGGCTTCGGCAATTTCACCGTTTACGGCGGCGACGGCTTCAAGCACGCCTTTGCCCATGTAACGGGACATATCGCCATCGCGCTTTTCAACTGCTTCGTGCGCACCCGTGGATGCACCTGATGGCACGGCAGCGCGGCCCATTGTGCCGTCTTCAAGTGTCACATCAACTTCAACAGTTGGATTACCGCGGCTGTCGAGGATTTCGCGGGCGTGGATGTCGATAATGGTACTCATGGGGAGGCTCCTTAAGGTCGGCTATGTTAGCGTTAACTGGTCTATAACGTGGATGATGGCGAAGGTGAAGTGCGGCGCAAGCGGGCCTCGCGTAGGAGGGTGTAAATGCCGGATGCGACGATGATGCCTGCGCCAACTAACGTCAATGTGTCGGGGCTTTCACCAAATGCCAGAACCCCAATGATCAAAGCAAAGACCAAGCGTGAATAGCGAAATGGTGCGATAATCGACATATCCCCAATCCGGGTCGCCGCGACGATCGCGTAATATGCAGCGACGCCCACAAATATGGCAGCCACCAACCGAAAGCTGTCGATGGTGTCGGGGGTGGTCCAGCTTGATCCCGTAACACCAAATGCGAGCAAAATCATACCTGTGAAGATTGAGATGACAAAGGCGTTGAAGGCGACGATGCGCGATGAAATTGTCTTTGGAATGCGACGTGTCGCAAGGTCACGTCCTGCCAAACCGACGACACCCAACACAGCCAACAGCGATTTTGCGTCAAACGCATCCATGCCGGGGCGAATAATCAACAGGACACCGAACAGGCCAATCATAATGGCCATCCAGCGCCGCCAGCCGACCGTCTCGCCCAGGAACATCGCAGCCCCAAGCGTCACAACCAATGGCGTCGCTTGCAGAATTGCAGAAGCCGTTGAAATTGGGGTTAAGGCAATCGCGGCCACAAAACCGAGTGTCCCGAAAATTTCGCACACGTTGCGGATTAAAAGGGCAGGGTGCAGCGTGTCAGCAGACCAAAGCCCATCGCCGTAAGACTTTGCAATAAAACCAAAGATGATCGCGCCACCTGCACCGATAATCGTGACGACCTGCCCAACGGGTAGTCCAGCGGCCATTTGCTTGATCAACATGTCTTCGATTGCAAAGCCAAACATGGCTAAAACCATCAGTGTTGCGCCGCGCACATTGTCCATGAAAAGCGATCCCCTGAATTGCTAATATCGCGTTATCTCGCCTTGATGCGAAACAAAAGGGTAAGGATTTCCACCATTGCAGAAAGCACATATTTGCGAGACTGTTGGGCTGTATATTTAAGATCGATTTTGGGGGATTTTTTGATGCGTTTTTGTTTGTTTGTTGTGGGCTGGGCGGCTGTCACCGCACTTGCCAGCAAGGTTGCTGCGGCACCAACGTTAGTCGACGTGGTCAGTCGTCTTTGACAGGGATGCCGTACAGTTCTAACCGGTGACCCATTAACTTATACCCGAGTTTTGCTGCGATCTTTTCCTGTAAGGCTTCAATATCGGGGTCCACAAATTCGATCACCTCGCCAGAGTTCATATCAATCAGGTGATCATGATGTTCGCGATCTGCGGTCTCATACCGTGCGCGGCCATCTCCGAATTCGTGTTTTTCAAGGATGCCCGATTCCTCAAGCAACTTTACAGTGCGGTAGACCGTCGCCAGCGAGATATTGGAATCGGCGACGACAGCACGATTGTAAAGTTCTTCGACATCAGGATGATCGTCCGCGGCCTCTAGCACCTGCGCAATTGTGCGACGCTGGTCGGTCATCCGCAAACCCTTTGCTTCGCATTGCTGCAATATCGCGTTGCTCATTATAGCCTCTTCGCTTTGTGCGGTTCGTTTAGACCGCGTAGGCTGTCATGGCTAGTCCTAGAACCACTTGATCCAACGCAACACGAGATACAGGAAAACACCAAGGGCAACCATCGCGATGCAGAGAATTACAAAAGCGTCAGGATGAGTCGTGCCGGGCATGCCCGCCACGTTGACCCCAAAAAGGCCAGTCAGAAATCCTAGCGGCAAGAAAATTGCAGCAATAATAGACAAGACATAACTGTTTTGTGCAAGGCGCGTATCTTGTTGCAATTCAACATGATCTGCCAATGCAGTCAAGCGATCACCAACTTCGTGGACCTCGTCCACAGATCGCTTTGCGCGGTTTGCGGTATGGCGCAGTCGGCTGCGGAAATCTTTTGATATCAAATTTGAGTCGACTTTCGCAAGATCGGCAATCGCTTCAGACAATGGTCCAATGTGACGTCGCAATGTAATGACAGACCGCCGCAGCGGTGCAAGATCTGGCGGTGGCGGTGCCTCTTTATCGTAGACCGAGGTTTCTAAGTCTTCGGTCCGATCCTCAAGATCCAGCGAAACGGTCTCGATCCGATCCACGAGCTTTTCCGTCATCCGCGCAATTAGTCGGGCAGGCGTGTCAGGGGCATCCCCGGTCATAATTTGCGATTTAATTTCATCAAGCGCGAAAATGCGTTGTTTGCGGACAGTGATCACTAGGGTTTGTGTCGCCCAAAGGCGCAGCGACACCATGTCTTCGACTTCTTGTCCTTCGTTTAAGTTGATCCCACGCAGCGTCAGTAAAATACCGTCTTCATGCACATCGACCCTTGGGCGCGTGCGCGTAGCAAGCAACGTTCTGAACGCCATGGACGGTATATTTTCGTGACACCAATCTTCAAGGTCGGGTGTGTTGAGGTCAAAGTGTAACCAACGGAAGGTCGCGCCCTTCGCAGGATTGGGCTGCGTGTCTTCTGCTTTTTGGGACGTGCCGTCGGCGAACATGTCAAAGGCGGCGACAGGGATTGGGTTAGCCAACAAATGATCCCTTCATCGTCAGGACGGCGCTGCCGGTAATTTTGATTGGATGGGGATCGCCGGGCAATGCTTGTGCCAGTATTCTGGAGGGCCGCCCCATATCGTCGCCTTGATGAATATTAAAGGTAAGCGGTTCGCCTGCGATTTTGCTAAGAAGTGCAGTGATCGTCGCGCAAGCGCTTCCAGTGGCGGGGTCTTCTGGCATGGCATCAAGTGGCGCAAACATACGGGCATCAAGGTGATTTTTGTCGCGGACATAGGCGAAAATTGCGAAATCAAGGCCCGCTGGATAGCGTTTTGCCCCAGCACGAAAGACGTCGATATCCGGTTGGCATGCTGACAAGGATTCGCGTGAGGTCAGTTCCACAAATACAAATTCCAACCCAAGGGATGCCTGTGTTGGGACATGTACCTTGGTCGAAATTGCATCAACGCCCACTCCAACTGCCGCTGCGACAAGGTCAACCTCAGGCGTGGCAATGATCGTGAGAGGGGCGCTTGTCGTGAAGCTTGCCGTGTTTCCCGAAACTTCACACGGTATTGGACCGATCCCAAGTTCAAGCGTCATTGGCCCTGTGTGTCCTAAATTAGCCAAGGCAACCGCTGTCCCAACCGTTGGGTGGCCCGCAAATTGGATTTCACGCGTTGGCGTGAAAATACGGACTTTGGCGGTATGCGCAGGGTCTTCTGGTGGATAGACAAAGGCCGTCTCAGAAAAGTTAAATTCGCGCGCTATCTTTTGCAAACTGCCTGCTGGTAGGCTGGATGCGTCAGGAAAAACAGCAAGTTGGTTGCCGCCAAAGGCGGTCTCTGTAAATACGTCGTAGACCCGGTAGTGTGTCATGAACGGTAATCCTATGGCGTATTGCTATGACATAAATCATGATCAGCGTTGGCGTGTTTTGCAAGTCATGTTAAAAAGCTGACTGTCGCCTGAAACCGGGAAGGTGCAGCCATGTGCCGCCAAGACTTTTGACCTGGGCACCCGCCCCAAGCTTAAATCGTGCAAGTCCCGGGGCAGAGACTGTGTCGACTGATCCAAGGTCTAGCACCTGTGTGCCGAGGTTTTCTAACGCGTCCATGGCTGTGACAAGACACATATTATGCGCGTTATGCGCCCGTCCTTTTGTAGAGGTCCATCCAATATGGTAGGTCGCAGCGTCCCCGTGCCTCAAAAAGATCATCGCAGCGATTGGAACTGACACCAAAGAGGCTGTCACGATAATGACTTGGTCCTTGTTCATAATCGAGAATGCTTGCGTCACTTCGCCGGGCAGCGCGCGATAACCGCGTTTGGCCTGTTGTTTTGCATCCGCATCCAGCACCCATTTGTCTGATACGTGCCGATAGGGACGCACGTGCATGCGCAGTTCCGCCGATTCGGCTTTACGCAGGGCATTGCGCCATTTGATCGACATTAGCGCCCGCCTGACATCGGGGCCGTGCTGCAGGTCCATGACTGCGACGCTTGTGGGCGTCATGATCTGGCGATAGCCAGCCGCCGTCAAAAGCTCAGGTGTGATGCTTTCTGCGTTTATCAAACGCACATTCTGGTCGCGCAACTGCGAGACGGCTTCAAATTGTAGCGCCTTGCTAGGTGGCTCTGGCCAGTAAGGTCCCCGCGATAACATCTGAAAATTGCGTCGAAAAGGCCTGATCCGTCGCGTAAAGACCTGCGCTGTTCCATGCGCGGGCAGCGCGTAAGTCGTCATTGGCAACCTTAAAGCTGACATCGCTGACGCAAAATGCGCATGTTGTTGCATGGGTTGAAAGTGCGGCGTCTCAAACGCGATCTGGGCGATTTTCATGAGGCCCGTTAAATAGATGGAAACCTAATGGCTGGTAAAGAACTGGCATGAAGACTGCATATATTACCATTGAAAAGCGTAACCGGGTTTCTGGAGTTGTCGCACACGGGCCACGCCCCACAAAATTGGCCGCCGCGTTGATTGCGACGGCCATTTCAATTCCATTTGGTATCATCGTCGGTTTGGTTGATTTGCTGACCTAGCCCAACAGCACTAAGGCATGGCGCTTTTTACCAGCACTAAGTTTGATCGGTGCGGAAAGTGCTGCGGCGTCGATCATCAAGCCTGCGTTGGTCAAAGGCGCATCGTTTAGCTTTGCGCCGTTCTCTGCGATTAGACGCTTGGCTATTTTACCTGTTTCGGCAAGACCTGCTTTTACGAGAATCTGGACAATTGACATGCCGTCCCCAAGGTCAGCCGCAGACAGCGTGAGTGTTGGCAAATCATCGCCAACGCCGCCCTTTTCAAACACTTCGCGGGATGTGGCCTCAGCCGCGATGGCCGCGTCTGCACCGTGAAGGAGTGTCGTTACTTCATTGGCAAGAATGATCTTAGCCGCATTGATCTCAGCCCCTTCAAG
>JAPKCP010000440.1 GCA_028822885.1 Yoonia sp.
GCTTGAAACAGCGAGCCTCTACGTTGACTGCGACTATCACCGTTTGCCCGTTCCTGTGTCAACGGCGGCGTAAGAATCTTCCATTGGGGCGGAGCAAAAGTAGGCCATTTGGGTGTGCGCGCCTTGGAGCGTGTGGCCCTCATATAGCAAGCACGTTCCAAGGCGTATTGGCCGTCAGGCCAATTCTGTTGAGGTTTCTATTTGTTAGGTTTCATGCGTGACCGGCTCTGATTGAGACGGTAGCTTTCGCCATTCATCTCGAGGATGTTCACGTGGTGAGTGAGCCTATCCAGCAGTGCGCCGGTCAAGCGTTCAGAGCCGAAGGTTTCCGTCCATTCTTCGAACGGCAGATTGCTTGTGATGAGCGTAGAGCCGCATTCGTAACGCTGCGAGATTAGCTCGAACAGCAGTTCAGCGCCAGTTTTACTGAGTGGGACAAAGCCCAGTTCATCAATGATCAGCAGTTTTATCTTGGCCAATTGCCGCTGCAATCTCAGTAAACGCTTTTCATCTCGGGCCTCCATCAGTTCATGCACCAGAGAGGCCGCGGTGACGAAGCTGACGGGCATGCCCTTTTGACACGCCATTAATCCAAGACCAAGTGCGACATGGGTTTTACCTGTGCCTGATGGGCCAAGTGCAATGACATTCTCACGCCGTTCGATCCAATCACACCGCGCCAGTTCGAGCACCATCATTTTGTTCAGAGACGGGATTGCCTTGAAGTCAAAGCTATCGAGGCTTTTGACCGCTGGGAACTTCGCAGACTTGATCCTGCGCTCAACCATGCGACGTTCGCGGTCGATCAATTCCAGCTCGGTCAGTCGCGCCAAATAGCGGACATGGTCCACGCCTTCCGCAGCACAGATGCGGGCTTGCTTGTCATGTTCGCGCAAGAAAGTCGGTAATCTGAGCGTTTTGAGGTGATGGGCGAGCAGCAGTTCGGGTGCATTTGTCATGGCGCATCTCCTGTCAGTAGACTCATGTAAGTTGTGGCAGAGGTTGTGGTGATGTTGGTTCTGGGCAAAAACGGATAGAGATCCAGATCCAACCGGGGTGCGCGCCGTTCCATCCGACACAACACCAGATGTTTGACCGCATCAAAACTGATAGCTCCCATCTGCAGAGCGTCCCTAACTGCGTCGTGCAGCACATTCTGTTCAAAGCGTTCCATTAGGCGCAAAACTTGCACATACTCGCGCTTTCCAGTCTTGCCCTGCCGCGCTTCTAATAGCCGTTGCAGCGTTGCGAACGCATCAGGCAGATCCCAATCCTGCAACGGCGCTGCCTGATCGAAGGCCATGATCTTGCGCTCTATCAGCCTGAGATAATGCACTGGATTATAGGTAATGTCGTCTTTCTCATAAGACCGGATATGCTCCGCGATCGCCTCAGCGGCGCAACCAATGACTACCCGGTCCACAAAGCCTTTGATCCAGACCTCACGATGACCAAAGGCTGTCGGCACCGAATAATCGTTGCCACGATATCGCACCACAGATGTGGATGTAACTTGTCCGCTACGTAGATCGC
>JAPKCP010000175.1 GCA_028822885.1 Yoonia sp.
AAATGGTGCCCAGGGGCGGAATCGAACCACCGACACGAGGATTTTCAATCCACTGCTCTACCCCTGAGCTACCCGGGCACCGGGATGACAAAGTCATCGGGTAGCCGCGTTCTAGGCGGAACGCAGTGAGGTGTCCAGTGCCATTTTGAAAGAATCCTAATGCAACTGATCGGGGTTGTTTTCTACCGCTTCACCAAGGGCTTCAGCGAGGTTCTCCATGTCATCTGGATCGCTTGATGCAATGGCATAGCTCCCCGTGAGCCACTTTGCCAAATCCACATCCGCACAGCGCTTAGAGCAAAAGGGGCGGAACTTTTTATCGGTGTCGTGGTTACAAATCGGACAAGACATCACGCGCCCTCCGGTAGGGTCCGTGTCAATGTCAGGCGCTCGCGCTTGCGCTGTAATTCAAACAAACCCATTTGGGTCCAGCCCACCATCGAAGTTTCAATTGGGTCAGCCTTTAAGGCCGCACGCAAGGATTGCTCAACTTGCTTTCGATGTGCTTTGGACATCGGTGCAAAGTCCACGGTAATCTGTCCGCCTAAGCCACGTAGGCGAAGCGCCCTTGGTAGGGCACGACACGCAGCAAGGTTAGCCTTGAGAGCCGCCGCAGGGGACGTATCACCGCCTGTGTTCACATCCACCGCCACCAAGGCGCGTGTTGGTTCGACATACAGCGTCCCTTCGCCAATCGTGACCATTGGGTCCGACAAGCCATCGATCTGATCCAACACACCAAGATGTTCAAAACTGCCCGCCTCGGTCACGACTTCTGCACGACCGGTCCATTCACGCCATGCGACTGTGTGGGGTCCGTCGCCTTCGGTCAATGCCTCTGGTTCGGTCCCTTCGCCTTCAGCCATAATAGCATCAGCAAGGGTCAGCATCGCCTCAATGTCGTCAACGATTTCGCCAACATCCGCTGCCGCACATGAAGACCGCATGATTAACCCATGGTCACCTTCGTGCACTGAATGGGCCAATTCAAGCAGGCGGTCGCGTTGTTCGTCATCAATTTGGCGAGAAACGTTAATGCCGGGTTTGCCCGGTGTCACAATGGCATAGCGACTTTTGAACAGGACACGGTCAGTAACCGGGACAGCTTTACCGCCCTCAGCGTACCCAGTGACCTGCACAAGCATGGGTTGGCCCGGACGCAGGCCTTTACTGTAGCGCAGAAACGCCGTGTCCCCGTCAGGAAGGCGCAGCATCATACCGCCTTGCCCCTTCAATGGCCTATCGCAGATCGCCCGAAAAATCGCCCCCGGACGTGGCGCATCAATATCGTCAATCAGCAAATCATCGAGCTTACCATCCACCAGATACGCTGCGGCCTCACGGTCACCAATATGGTCCAGAACGATCGTACGGCCTATCATGGCGTCTCTCCGAATAGGGGGAATCCTGCGGAAGTGAGCAGGGCTGTGGTTTCGGGCAATGGCAGCCCCATGACTGCATGAAATGATCCGTTGATCCACGGGATGAAGGCTGCAGCAGGGCCTTGGATGCCATATCCGCCCGCCTTACCTTGCCAGTCGCCTGTGGACAGATACCAATTCACCTCAGTATTTGAGAGGCGCTTCATGGATACAGTCGTTTGTACGTCTTTGCACCACACACGGTCACCGCGCTTGACGGCAACAGCGGTGATTACCTTGTGACGACGGCCGGACATGGCGTGTAGGAACGTCGCAGCCTGTGCTGCATCTGCAGGTTTGCCCATAATGCGGCGACCCAATGCAACAGTTGTATCAGCGCAAAGGACAACTTCATCCTCTGCTAAGTCGACCGCTTCTGCCTTTTCACGGGCGATGCGGTTGACATAATCCCGGGGGAGTTCTGCTTTGCGTGGGTCTTCATCAATATCGGGGGGGCGGATGGCAGCAGGTGTCAGCCCAAGCTGCGCCAATAGCTCCAGCCGCCGAGGCGAACCAGAGCCTAGAATCAACCGCAGGCCGGGGTTAACCGGCATGACGGTCATTTAAAGCGGTAGTTGATCCGACCCTTAGTCAGATCGTACGGGGTCATTTCGACCTGTACTTTGTCGCCAGCCAGAACACGGATGCGATTTTTGCGCATCTTACCTGCCGTATGTGCGATGATCTCATGGCCGTTTTCCAGCTCGACCCGAAATGTCGCGTTCGGCAAGAGTTCCTTCACGACGCCGGGAAATTCGAGCAGTTCTTCCTTGGCCATGGTCTCTCCTGAATACATAAAACGGGGTTAAGTCCCGTGAAGCGCTACATGCCCCCCCTTCTTCCAAATAACAAGCGTAAAGGCACATTTACGTTTGAACACAGCGCACTTTGACGCGAAGTTGTGGAGATTGGGCATTCAGGATTTACGTTACGCGTCAAGCACCGATGCCTTGGTCGTGTGACCAACAGTTGAATCGCCCAGCGATGCTTGCCTTTAATACAAAAAATCGCGCGTAAGCGACTTGTTTGATCTCCGCCAAGCATGTTGAAAGATGGCCTTAACCAGTAGACCCCGCACCCCAGCGTTCAATCAGTTTCGAAATGATTTGATCGCGCGCTTGGCGATAATTTACAAGTTGGACGTCGCGGCTATCTCCCAAGCCCGTGGGATCAAGAATCGGCCAATACTCCACTTCAATATGGTAGAACTGGGTCAGGTCCAAAGCCCGACGTTGGCTTGCCGGCGACAGCGCAAGGACAAGATCAAACGATGACAGATCATCACCCCAATCCTCCATCTGGTCGAAACTACGGGATTGGTGCCGCGACAATTCTACGCCAATTTCTTGGCACACGGCGACTGAAAACCCATCAATCTCAAGGTCATTCCTCACGCCAACGGACTGAATATAGCATTCCGTCCCATACAGCTTTTTCATGATCCCTTCGGCCATCGGGGACCGGACTGCGTTATGGTCGCAGCAAAATAAAACCGACTGGGGCAAATCCTGAAGTATTTTGTCCCCGTCAGCCATCTTATCCACCAAAATGTAGGACACAGATTAGCGTGAACAGTCGGCGGGCAGTGTCAATATCGACCTCTGCCTTGCCTTCAAGCCGTTCTTGCAAAACGCGGGCCCCTTCATTGTGGATACCACGGCGGGCCATATCAATCGTCTCAATCTGGCTTGGTGGGAGGGTCTTCACAGCCTCAAAGTAGCTCTCGCAAATTTGGAAATAGTCTTTCACAACTTGGCGGAACGGACCCAGTGAAAGATGAAATTCGCCAGCCTCTGCAGCATCTCCTGTGGCGATCGCAAAAACAAGCCGGCGTTCACGAATGGACAGGCTTAAGCGATACGGCCCAACAGGAATTGCACGCCCCTCTCGCGGTGCTGGGACAAAACTATTGTCCTCAAGCAGATCGAACATCGCAACCTTGCGTTCCTGTTCGATCTCAGGTGTCGGTGGCGGTAGTGCACTATCGTCAAGCTCAATATGAGAAATCCGGTTCATGATATATTCCCGTTCAGACGGTCTAAACGGGCGCGCACAGACAGACCATGTGCCTCTAGGCTTTCTGATTTGGCGAGGCGCTCAGCCGAGGGGCCAATCGCCGCTAATGCGTCGGGGGTCATGCGGGCCAAGGTCGTGCGTTTCACAAAATCCATCACAGACAATCCACTTGAAAACCGGGCCGTGCGCGACGTCGGAAGCACGTGGTTCGGGCCGCCAATATAATCACCAATTGCTTCTGGGGTCCAAGCCCCAATGAAAATAGCACCCGCATGCGTTACTTTGTCAGCAAGCCCGTCCGCATCCGCCACACAAAGCTCAAGGTGCTCTGGCGCAATGCGATCCGACAAGACGACAGCTTCTTCCAAATCAGTGACTGTAATCACCGCGCCAAAATCACGCCAGCTTGCACGTGCAATATCGCGACGCTCAAGCGTTTCGAGCCGTTTTTCAACGGCATTTGCAACTGCCTGACCAAAAGCAGCATCATCAGTGATCAACAGCGATTGCGCACTTTCATCGTGTTCAGCCTGAGACAATAAATCAAGCGCTATCCAATCGGGATCGTTGTCCTTATCCGCAATGACAAGAATCTCTGACGGACCGGCAATCATGTCGATCCCAACTTTGCCAAACACACGACGCTTGGCAGCCGCAACAAAAGCATTGCCGGGTCCCGTAATCTTGTCGACTGGGGCAATCGTTTCAGTGCCATACGCCAGTGCTGCAATCGCTTGTGCACCGCCAATGCGGTAGATTTCATCAACGCCGGCGATACGCGCGGCTAACAACACAAGTGGATTCACAGCGCCGTCTGGGGTTGGCACCGTTATAGCCAACCGACCAACACCCGCAACTTTTGCTGGGATTGCGTTCATTAAGACCGACGACGGATATGTCGCCAATCCACCGGGTACATAAAGACCTGCCGCGGACACGGGCGTCCAGCGCCAGCCAAGTGTCGCGCCTACATCGTCGGTCCAGATCTGGTCGTCAGGCATTTGGCGCGAATGGTATGCGCGAATACGGTCGGCTGCCATTTCAAGCGCGGCGCGGTCTTCAACAGAAACCTTTGCGCATTCCGCAGCAATATCTGCTTCTGAGAACCGCAGCGTGTCAGCGGTTAACATCAACCTATCAAACTTGGCAGTCAGCTCCAGAACAGCAGCATCGCCGCGTCTACGCACGTCAGCGATGATATCCACCACGACCTGATCTACATCGGGTGAATCTTCGCGTTTTGCGCCAAGCAAGGCAACAAACTGCGTTTCAAAATCGGCATCAGAACTGGAAAGAAACTGTGGCATGGGTTACTCCTTGTAGCCCTCATATCGCCGACAGGCTGGGCCATCAATGCGCGACCCCCACTTCTTTGGTTTTCTTTAAATCCCCGCCGGAGGCTACGAATTTTCGCGAAAATTCGTGATGCGCTCAAATGTTATGCTTTGGTGCCATCCTAGACGGCGCAATGTATGGTCGCGTCACATCGCGCAAAACCACCTCAAGCGCTTCAACGTCCACCGCAATCGCACCATCACCGGCAAGGGTCATTTCAACACGGCCCATTCCATCCTCAGTCGGATGAAATACCAGCGACAGAAGCGAATACACCATGTCATTATCCGCAGGATCAACCCCTTGGGTCTTTACCACCATGACGTCCTCAAGAACCAAGACCGCTTGAACCCGTTCAAAATCTCGCTTGCGAGTCTCAGCACGCGCTGCATCTTCCCACCGACACCTGTTGAGTAGAATCGCAAACCGACGGGTTTTGCGGTCCCATTTCATTTCAGCCGCGGGAAAAATGGCATCTTGCACTAACGCAGCAATCACGTTGAGATCTTCGATGTCAAACGCCTTAAGGCGTAGCGGCGCGTCTCCACCGTCTTCAAAGCGGGCATCTTCAATACGATTGTCGTCGGTCATATTCCCTGCACCCGTTCAATCTGTGCGCCAACAGCGCGTAGCTTTTCTTCCACATGCTCATAGCCACGATCAAGGTGATACACGCGGTTCACAATAGTCTCACCCTCAGCGGCCAACCCAGCAAGGATCAACGATACCGACGCACGCAAGTCAGTTGCCATTACTGGCGCCCCTTTCATACGAGAGACACCCTTCACCGTCGCTGTACCACCGTGCACGTCGATATTTGCGCCCATGCGCACCAATTCAGGCGCATGCATAAAACGGTTCTCAAATATCCTTTCTTCAAGCACAGACGTCCCCTCAGCGATACATAACATCGCCATCATCTGTGCCTGTAGGTCAGTCGGGAACCCCGGGAACGGTTCAGTTATCACGTCCACAGCCTTTGGGCGATCACCACGACGACGTACTTTTAGACCCTTATCGGTCTCACTCACATCGATTCCAGCAGCATCAAGCTTCTCTGCAAACGCCGCAACAAGCGACATTTTGCCTCCCAGACACTCAACTTCACCACCTGTGAATACGGGTGCCAGCATGTAGGTGCCCAGCTCAATTCGGTCGGTGACCACTGGATGCGTTGCTGCCCCCAGCCTGTCGACGCCCTGAATTGTAATCGTGTGAGTTCCATCACCGTCGATTTGTGCGCCCATCCGACGCAAACAATCTGCTAAATCAATAATCTCAGGCTCACGCGCTGCGTTGTTGATGACAGTTGTGCCCTTAGCCAAAGTTGCGGCCATCATGATATTCTCAGTTGCCCCAACAGAGGCAAACGGGAAATCAATCACAGCACCCTTCAGACGTCCGCCCATTGCCTTGGCGTGCAAATATCCATCACGCAGATCGATCTCAGCGCCCATTTTGGTCAAGCCATCAGTATGAATATCCATCGGACGGGCACCAATCGCACAACCGCCCGGGAGCGACACAATCGCATGACCTTCGCGGGCCAAGAGTGGTCCCAGCACAAGGTTTGAAGCACGCATTTTACGCACGATATCGTAGTCAGCGGTGGTATTGATGGTCCCATGCGTCGACATGACCTGCACCTTACCATCTTGCAAAGCAGTCACCTCAGCCCCCAAAGACTGCAGAAGCTGCGTCATCGTTTTAATGTCAGACAGGCGCGGTGCATTTGTCAGAGTTAACGGTTCTTCGGACAGCAAAGTGGCTGGCATCAGCGTAAGCGCTGCATTCTTAGCGCCAGCAATCTGAATCTGCCCATTCAGTTCTGTTCCACCTTTAACAACAATAGAATCCATTTGCCCGCCTACTCTTTCTGCTCTTTATTATGCGCACTCGCACGGGCTTTCGCCTGCGCTTTGCGTTTTGCCATATTCGCTTTTAATGCCGCCTTCAGCCGGTCTTCGCGGGCTTGCGGTGCTTGGGTTTTTTTGCCTGTGTCTTGCGTCATACCAACCCTGTTATCAAGCTACACAAAAAGCGTCCAGTGAGGGCTTGCACCATAAAGCGTTTGCGGCTAATTCCGGCCTCAGGTTGCTGCAGTAGCTCAATGGTAGAGCGCGTCATTGGTAATGGGTAGGTCCACTCCAAATTGATGTGCTCGAACAATGAGTTAGTAGGATGCGGAAATTATTAGTAGGGCATTAGTAGGGCATATGCTCTAATGCCCTTAGTTTTATAGGCTGCTGTAGCTCAGTGGTAGAGCGCGTCATTGGTAATGACGAGGTCGGGAGTTCAATTCTCCCT